>DASZDB010000677.1:0-4489 GCA_035942495.1 Solirubrobacteraceae bacterium | reverse complement strand
ACCTTGAGGTGCTCGAGCGTGCCGCTCACGTCGCGCCCCTCGCGCTTGCCGGCCGCGACCTCCTCGGACGCCGACTTCTGCTCGGCGCGCAGCGCCTCGGCGGCCTGCGTCGCCTCGCGCCAGCGCGTGTCGAGCTCGATGACGCGGTCCAGGCGCTCCACCGCCTGCGGCCCGCGCCGCGCGAGCGCCGCCCGAACCGCCTCCGGGTCCCGACGGATCAGCCTGAGATCGAGCACCGGCGGCCCCTCAGCCGCCGACGGACTCCGGCCCGGGCGCGCCGAGCTTGTCGGTGGCCTCCTCGCCGCCGCCTCCACCCGCGTACTTCGCGAGGAACTCGGCCACCTCGCGTGCCTCCTGCCCGGTGACGAGGTTCTCGGGCATGATCGCGCCCGAGAAGCCGCCGTTCTGGATCGCGAAGAGGACGTCGGCGACGGTCTCCTTGCGGTCGTCGAAGTTCGGGCCGTCCTCACGCTCACGGTCGGTCACGTCGAAGGTGGAGCCCTGCGTTCCGGCGATGCCGAGCGTGTGACAGCCCCCGCAGCGTTCGACGAAGATCCGCGCCCCATCATGGTTGGGATCGTTCTCGGCGAGCTCGATCTCCTTCGAGCCGCAGCCGGCGGTGAAGGCGGCCGCAGCGGCGACGCAGACGGCGATCAGCAGACGGGGGGCCATAGGCGGCGCAGATCATACGGAACAATGCCTCGGGCGATGTCACGCTCGACCCTCCTGCCCGCCGTGCTCGGCGTCCTCGCCGTTGCGCTCGGCGGCTGCGGCGACGATGACGTCTTCCGCACCGATCGGCCGATCCTGCGCCTCGAGCTCGACGAGTACCGCGTCGTCCCGCCGAGCATCGTCGTCGACAGGCCGAAGCGGATGAAGTTCGACGTGCGCAACGGCGGCCGGCTCACGCACAACCTCGCAATCCAGATCCCGGAGGGACCGGACGGCCGGCCGGTCGAGATCGCGCGCACCGAGACGATGCACCCCGGCGAGCGTGGCGAGCCGATCAAGGCGACGCTGCAGCCCGGCGAGTACCGCATCGTCTGCACCATCGCCAACCACGACGACCTCGGGCAGTACGGCACGCTGAAGGTGCAGCGATGAACGCGCCCGCGCCGTGACGACACCGCCCGCCGACCCGCACCTCGACTCGGCCCGCGTGTACCGCGACACGATCGGTCGCTTCGCCACCGGCGTGACAGTCGTGACGGCGACCGGCCCCGGCGGCCCGGCCGGCATGACCACGAACGCCGTGACGTCGCTGTCGCTCGACCCGCGCCTGCTGCTCGTCTGCTTCGAGCGAAGCTCGCGCACGCTCGACGTCGTGCGCGCGTCGCGCCGCTTCGCGGTCAACATCCTGCGCGCCGGCGACGAGGATCTCGCGGCCGTGTTCGCCTCGAAGGTCGTCGGGCCGCAGAAGTTCGCCGACGTCACCCACACCGAGGAGCACGGCGTGCCGGTGCTCGACCGCGCCCTCGCCTGGATCGCCTGCGACCTGCTCGAGCTGCGCCCCGGCGGCGACCACGAGATCGGCATCGGACGGGTGCTCGGGACGGGATCGGCTGAGCCGGGCGACCCGCTCGTCTTCTTCGGCGGGCGCTACACGACGATCGCGAGATAGCGCGCGCGTGGACGATCGCGCGATGGCCGGGCGCGTCTGCGCGATCACGGGCGCAAGCTCCGGCCTCGGCCTCGAGACCGCCCGGGCGCTGGCGGCGATGGGCGCGACGGTCGCGCTGCTGTGTCGCAGCATCGAGCGCGGCGAGGCGGCCCGCGCCGAGATCGCCGCCGCGACCGGCAGCGCCGATCTGCACGTCGTGGCGTGCGACCACGCGAACCTCGACTCCGTGCGCGCCGCCGCCGGCGAGCTGCTGTCGCGCTTCGACGCGCTGCACGTCCTCGTCCACAACGCCGGGCTCATGCTCATGCAGCGCCGGATCACCGTCGACGGCCTGGAGGAGACCTTCCAGGTCAACCACCTCAGCGCCTTCGCGCTGACCGCCCTGCTGCGCGAGCGCCTGGCGGCGTCGGCCCCGGCGCGGGTGATCACGGTCTCGTCGATCGCCCACCGCATGGCGCAGCTGGACTTCGACGACCTGCAGAGCGAGCGTCTGTACGACGGCTTCTACGTCTACGGCCGCTCCAAGCTCGCCAACGTCCTGTTCACCTACGAGCTCGCGCGCCGGCTGGCGGGCACCGGGGTGACGGCGAACACGCTGCACCCTGGGCTCGTGCGGACGGGCTTCGGGCACAACAACGGGCGGGCGGCGGGGGCGTTCATGACGCTCTCGCAGCTGCCGCCGCTGGCGGTGACGGCCCGTCGCGGCGCCCGCACGCAGGTCTGGCTCGCGAGCTCCGACGCGGTACACGACCGCAGCGGGGGCTACTACGCGCGCGGGCGGGCGCGCCGCTCGTCGCGGATCTCATACGATCGCGACGCCCAGCGGCGACTGTGGGAGGCCAGCGAGAGGCTGCTCTCACGATCCGGGGACGCTGCGGGCTCGACGTCCTGAGCCCGCTCGCGGCACGTCACCACCCCACGCAGGGAGCTCACATGTCCCAGAGGAGCAGCACCCGCGCCGGCATCGCCGTCGTGGCCGTTTCACTCGCGTGCGCCTGTACGGCACCGGCCGTCGCGCAGGCGCAGGTGCCCGCACCGCCGCCGCCGACCACGATCAGCGTGACCGGTACCGGCACGGTCAAGCCGACCCCGCTCAACCGCCGCAGCAACGCCTCGATCGCGAAGGCCGTGCGCGACGCGAAGGCGGCCGCCACGCCACTGGCGCTCGCGGACGGTCGCGCCCGCGCCGCGATCCTCGCCGCGCAGACCGGGCTCGGGCTTGGCGCGCTGCTGGGGATCACGGAGGGCTCGGCGTCGGCGTTTCCCTTCTTCGGCCCCTCCTACGGCCAGGAGGGCACGTTCGGCCCGGGCAGGTTCTGCGGCACGATCCGCGTGCCGATCTTCCGCAGGACCGCCAACGGCGGGCGCCGGGTCGTGCGCTTCCGCTCGCGGCACGGGTGCCGTGTGCCGGCTCAGGTGGTGACGAGCCTCGGGATGTCGTTCAGCACGACCCCGGCGCCGCCCGCCTGACGCGCGGACCGGACCCGGGGCGCGCAGGCGCCGGGCACGGAGCACGCCGCTTCGCGTCCGGCGCGGGGCGTCGAGGGTGCGATTACGATCAACCAGAAGACGGGGCGAAACCGCCTTATTCACCATCGGAGGCCCGAATGACCGTTCTGCGCCGTGCTCTCGCCGTTCTTCCGATCGGCGCGCTCGCGGCCGCGGCCGCGGCGGCGCCCGCCGGGGCCGCCACCCTCGGGACGGACGCGTGCGTGCGCTACGTCGCCGGTCAGGAGACGATGACGATCGTCGGTACCGGGTTCACCCCCGGCGCATTCGTGACGCTGTCGTCGGCCACGAAGGCGAAGCCGGCCCCCGCGACGTTCAGCTCGAGCACGGTCCTGCCCAACGGCGGCTTTCTGAAGACGACGACGCCGCCGCCGTTCAGCTCGCCCAACCGCAACCTCGAGACCTTCGCACTCTTCGGCCTCGACACGACGAACCCCGCGTTGATCGCCACCACCCCGTTTCAGGTCGTCCGCTTCGGCCTGAAGTCGAACCCGACTCCCCGCCGCCCGTCGTCGCGGGTCACGTACACCGCGCGCGGCTTCACTGCGGGCAAGCGCGTCTACGTCCACTTCCGCTTCGCCGGCAGGACGCGCCGAACCGTCTCGCTCGGCATCGCGAGGGGACCCTGCGGAATCGCCTCCGAGCGCATGCGCGCGCTGCCGACCAGGGCCCGCTACGGAACGTGGACGACCTACACGAACCAGTCGCGCACGTCGGCGCGCGCGCTGCCGTACTGGAAGGACTCGTTCACGATCTACCGGCGCTTCGGCTAGCCACTACACGACCAGCGCCCCCCGCAGCGCGAGAAACGCGACGACGAGCGCCGCGAGCGCCATGACCCCGAGCTCGCGGCGGACGATCGCCAGGACGACGGAGCGCTGCTCGGCCTCGGGCAGCGTCCCGACCGCCTGAGCGTCGGGCAGGTCGCGGTTCTCGAGCACCTGCTCGGCGGCGGCGACCCGCAGCTGCTCGGCGATCAGGCCGATCGCCACGGGCAGCAGGGCGTAGAGCCAGTACAGACCGTCCTCGGGCTCGTAGCCGGTGGCGAAGAGCACGCCCGCGACCGCGGCCTGGCCGAACGCGACGCCCTGACCGGCGCGCAGCAGCGGCCACGCGGCTTCGCTGGGCTGCACGCTCCACCAGCGCCAGGCCGCGAAGCTGCCCGCCACGGCGTTGACGGCGAGCACGACCCAGGCGGCGATCTCCGCGATCGCCCGCTCATCCATGGGGTATCCGAGGAAATCGGCACATAGCTGATAGAAAGGAAGTCGTGCTGAACAGCTATCTACCGGCGATCGTGTTCGTCGGCCTGGGAACGGTCATCGGCATCACGTTCGCCTTGCTGAACACGTTCTTCGG
>DASZDB010000676.1:0-4804 GCA_035942495.1 Solirubrobacteraceae bacterium | reverse complement strand
CGGGCACTCCCGCTGCGCATGACGGTTACCGCTTAAGGCTGCTTCCTTCCGGACCTGACCTGATTCACGGGCCGACACCGCGCGGGACCCGGCCATCAGCACCACCACAAGAGGGCTGACCCCGGAGGCCGAAGTCCCTCGAGAGGGGATTCAGCCTCGCTAGAGCGGATTACGAGCAACAGGGCACCGCTAACGCCCCGCCTAGCACGGTCCGTCGCGGAGTCTATCTCGCGTAGGGTGCTCGGTTCGTGGACCGCAACACCGCCCTCTGGTGCCTGACCGTCTTCTTCGGCGCGTCGATCACCTTCCAAGCCTTGAAGTCCGCGACCGAGACGAGTTCGGACGGCGTGACGCTCGCCGTGCAGGCCGCGGCGCTCGTGTTGATGATCGTCGCCGTCGTGCTGATCGTGCGCAGGCGCAGCAAGAAGAAGTAGGGCCGAGCGCCTTGACATGGCCCTGAGTGAGTGCATACTCACACCTGGTCATGACCGCCGCCCGCACCCTGTCGACCGCCGAGGAACGCCGCGAGGAGGTCCTCGAGGCCGCCGAGCGCGTCTTTGCGGCCCGGGGCCTGCACGGCACGCCGACGATGGAGATCGCGAAGGCCGCCGGCATCTCGCAGGCGTACCTGTTTCGCCTGTTCCCGACGAAGGCCGAGCTGTTCATGGCCCTCGTCGAACGCTGCAACGCGCGCGTCCATCGAACATTCGCCGATGCGGCCGCGGCCGCTCGTGCGGCCGGCGAGCCCGTCCTCCGAGCGATGGGGATGGCGTACATCGGCCTGCTCGGGGACCGCAACCTCCTGCTCAACCAGCTCAACGCGCACGCGGCCTGCGACGACCCGGCGATCCGCGACGAGGTCCGCCGCGGGTTCGCGCAGCTCGTCGCGCTCGTCGAGCGCGAGAGCGGCGCCGGCGCCGCGGAGGTCCGCGACTTCTTCGCCCACGGGATGCTGCTCAACGTGCTTGCCGCGATGCAGGCGCAGGACGTCGACGAGCACTGGGCGCAGGTGCTGCTCAAGCCCCCGCCCGACCTCGACTGCCGCTGAGCCGTTGCCGCGGTGCTCGCGGCCGCCGCGCGGATCGCCGACGCCGTCAGCCGACGAGCTGCGCGAAGCGCTCGGCGTCGATGTTCGCGCCGGACAGGACAACCCCGACGCGCAGGCCGGCGACGGGGATCCGGCCGGCCAGCAGCGCCGCCAGAGCGCTCGCGCCGCTCGGCTCGGCGACGAGCTTGCAGCGCTCGAAGAGCAGCGCCATCGCGACGACGATCTCGTCGTCGGAGACGGTGACCACGTCGTCGACGAGCCTGTCGATGATCGGCCAGGTCAGCTCGCCCGGAGTGGTGAGCTGCTGGCCGTCGGCGATCGTCGGCCCGCCCGTGACCCGCTCGCGGCGGCCGGACCGCTTCGAGCGGGCGACGTCGTCGCTCGCCCGCGGCTCGACGCCGATCACGCGTGTCGCCGGCGAGAGCGCCGCCACGGCGATCGCGCAGCCGCTGATCAGCCCGCCGCCACCGACCGGCACGACGAGCAGGTCGAGCGCCTCCCCCGCGTCCTCGAGCAGCTCGAGCGCGACGGTGCCCTGGCCGGCGATCACCCGCCGGTCGTCGTAGGCGGGGACGATCGTCAGGCCGCGGTCGGCGGCGAGCTGGGCCTGCAGCGCGTACCGATCGTCGGCGTAGCGGTCAAAGCCGATCACCTCGGCGCCGTAGCCCTCGGTGGCGGCCCGCTTGGCGGCGGGGGCGTCGTGTGGCATGAGGATCGTCGCGCGCGTGGAGCACAGCCGCGCGGAGAGCGCGAGCGCCTGTGCGTGGTTGCCCGAGGAGGCGGCGCAGACGCCGCGCACCGGGCCGGCCGCGGTGAGCGTGGCGACCGCGTTGTAGGCGCCGCGGAACTTGAACGCGCCGACGCGCTGAAAGCCCTCGGCCTTGAGCGAGATGCGCGCTTGCAGCCGGTCGTCAAGCGTGCGCGATCGCACGACCGGCGTGCGGTGGGCGACGCCGCCCAGGCGGGTGGCGGCGGCTCGGACGTCCTCGATGCTGGGCGCGGCCGTCGTCATCGCGGCGCCCCGGGTTCAGCGCGCGAGGCGCAGGATCGTGTTCGACGTTCCCTGCGCCGCGCGGCGCTGGCGGCTGACGTACGCCGCGTTCGGCGCGAGCGCGGTGCTCCACAGGGTCACCGTGACGCCGGCCGGCGCGCGCTCGGGCAGCGTCGGCGCCCGGCCCCGGGGATACCCGGCACCGTGACGAGCGCGGCCGCTCTCGTGACCCGCATCGCGTCGCGTGACGGGATGCATCGAGAACAGGTTGCGGTCGCGCGCGCCGCGCCGCAGCCGGCGCGGCCCGATGAGCACCTGCTGGCGTTCGGCGCTCGAGCGCACGTACAGCAGCGCGCCGCCCTGCTCGGACGGGTTGAGCAGCTGCGCGCCGTCGCTCGTGCGCAGCCGGGTGCGCCGGCGCGACGGCAGGTAGATCTCCTCGATCGCGTTGTTGCGGACGCGCGACGCGTAGTGGTAGACGACGCGGTCGCCGTCGACGGCGGGGCGACCGATGCGGTCGGGAGTGCGCGCGCGCCGGATCATCGCCGGCGCGCTGTCCGGCGCGGTCATGTCCAGCGCGTGCAGCACGTCGCCGGTGCGGTCACGGGCGCGCCAGACGAGCCACCGCGCCGAGACCGCCGGCTCTTCGGCGCCCGGGGCGTCGACCCGCAGCCGCATCGCGAGCGTCGCCTGGTCGGCGACGACGAGCGTCTCCCCCTCGCGCCAGACGACGCTGTCCGGGCCCAGAGCCGCGTCGGCGCCGGGCACCGCCTGGGTCGCGCCGTCGCGGCGGAGGATGAAGCCGCTCTGCGTTCCGGGCACGTGCCACGCCACCGCCTCCGCCGACGCGCTCGGGTCCGTGCCGTTGTCGGTCAGCAGGCTCTCCGTCGCGGCGCCCGCGGGGACGCCGGCGAGCAGCAGCCCGAACGCCGACACGCTGAGCGCGAGCGCGCCGGCCGCGCGGATCGCGCGCAGCACGCTCGGCCGCTCGGCCATCGCCGCCGCGACGTCGATCCCGCGCTCGGTCTCCTGCAGCGGAGCGAGCACGATCACCGGCACGATCCGCCCGGCCGCGAACGCGAGCCCGACGACGAGGCCGACGGTGGTGTCGCCGAGGACGAGGCAGGCCGCGGCGAGCGCATAGACGGCGAACGAGAGCACGAACGTCGTGAAGCCGACGCCGAGCAGGACGCCGTAGAGCCCCGCGGCGAGCGGGACCGGCAGCACGCGCCGCCACGACTCCGGCACCTGACGGCGCACCTGCGGGACGATCCGCCGGCCGGCGACGTCGCCCGCGGCGGCCGCCAGCAGCAGTGCGGCGGCGATCGCGACGGCGGCGCCGTGGCCGGCGCCGAGCGCTTCTCCGAGCAGCGCCAGGCCGCCGAACGTCGCGACGCCGCCGATGAGCGCGCCGATCGCGAACGTCGCGCACGCGACGGCCGTCGTGCGCATGCGCTGCGCGTAGCCCTGCGGCGCCAGCGTGTCGACCATCGAGAAGCCGCACGGCGACCAGGCGCCGGCGAGGCCGGCGATGAGCGCGGTGGCGGCGAGCGCGATCAGCACGGGACGTTCGTCTGGAAGTACATGACGCAGAACACGCGGCGCCTCGCGTAGCAGTAGCCGCGCAGCGCCCGGTCGCCGTTGATGCGCCGCTGGCTCGTCGTGCAGCAGTCGATGAGCTTGCGCACGCGCCCGTTGCAGCAGCGATACCAGGCGCCGTCGGTGCGGACGTCGATGCGGTACTGCTTGCCGGCTGCGGTGCAGACGCGCCGCCGGCGGGCGACCGGCAGCGGGCGGCCGTCGGGATCGAGCAGCGGTGCGCCGGCTTCGTCGATCGGCGCGCCGGCCGCGTCGACGGGCCGGCCGAGGTCGTCGACGGGCTTTCCGTCCTTTGCGCGCAGCGGATAGCCGTGGCGGTCGATCCGCGGCAGGCCGGTGGGGTGCGGGCAGCCGTCGGTCGTGAAGATGTGGCCGCAGAAGTGAAAGGCCTCGGCGTCGCCGGGGGCGATCAGCGCGTGGGTCAGGCGCCCGGCGGTGAGCACCGCGACGGCGGCGCTCGCGGTGGCGAGAAAGCCGCGGCGCGAGGTGCGTTCGGGGTGCGGGTCCCCGACGTCGTTGCGGTTCCCGGCACCGGGGCCTCGCTCGTTGGACTGCGCGACCGCGAACACCGACGCCAGCTGGGTGCGGGTGTTCACGGTGCCCTTCGCCAGGACGGTGCCGTCGGCGGCCAGCGCGACGGCGTACGGTGCGCCGGGCACAGCGGCGCTCGCCCACGCCCGCGGGTCGGCGACCTCATCCAAGACGCTGGCGCCGATGCGCCGGGCGTACGGAGCGAGGCTGCGGCACAGATGACAACCAGGCGCGGTGAACAGGGCAAGCCGCACCTCGTGGCCGAGTTGCGGCGTGCTGCCGAGCGGCGGGCCCTCGCCGTCGACGTCGAGCGCGCCGGTCGGTCGCCCGGCGCGGGAGCGCCAGACGATGACCGTGGCGAGCACGATCGCCGCGATCGCCGGCGGCAGCGGCGGCGGCGATGCGCCCCAGCCGATCGCGAGCAGGGCGGCGAGCGCCGTCAGCAGCGCGGCGCGCCCGACCGACCCCCACGAGATCTGCCCGCGCCCCCCGAAGCAGCCGCACGGCGCACCGCCGCGACCGGCGGCGATCGCCACCGCCTGGGCAATTGTGAAGGCGCCGAGCACGGCGGCCGTCGCGGGGGGCGCCCACGACGCGCCGGCGAGCAACCCGCCGGCGAGGCCCGCCTCCAGCGC
>DASZDB010000675.1:0-3988 GCA_035942495.1 Solirubrobacteraceae bacterium | reverse complement strand
TCTCGATGGTCTGCTTGACCGACTCGACCGTCTGCTCGGGAATCGGGGGTCCTGCCTCCTGGATCTTCTTTTTGGCCTTCAGGGCGAGCACGCCGGCGACGGCGGCCAGCAGCACGGTGACGATCAGCGCGGCGGTCCACTGCGGCATCACCTCGGCGAGCGCGAAGATCAGCGTGAGCATGAACGCGATGCTCGCCAGATACGCGACGTAGCCCGCGCCGCCGGCCATGCCGGCGCCCAGGCCGATGTCCTTGGCCTTGCCGGACATCTCGGCCTTGGCGAGCCGCAGCTCCTGGCTGACGAGCGTCGACGCGTCGTCCTTGACGCGATTGACGACCTCGCCGATCGGCGCATCGCGCAGATCGCCCGGGTCGTGACCCGTCGTCTCGGAGGGGCCCTCGGCAGGCGGCGCGGCCGGCTGGATCTGCGTCGCCGGCTGGGTCATCTCGACCGAACCGCCGTTCATGGCGCCGCCGCCGTTGCCCTCGTGCGACGCCGACGCGCCGTTCGCGCTGCCGGACGCGCCACCGTTCGTGTGCTCGGCGGGGTCGATGCCGTAGTGGCGGTACAGCGCGTTGACCTGCTGCTCGCTGGGATCGTCGTCGGCCGCGACCGCGGGCGCCTCGCTGACGACGCCCTTCTCGAACGGGATCTTGACCCCGTCGTCGACGGGGTCGGCCCGCGTGAGCGGCACGAGCGTCGTGTGCCCCTTGATGCGTCCGATCTTGACGAGCGCCCACTCGGGCCGACCGGTCTCCTCGACGAGGAAGATCTCCTCGATCGTGCCGATCTTCTCGCCGTCGCGGTCGAGCACCTTCTGGCCCTCCCAGTCAAAGGCGCTGGAGGGTGGGGGGGTCACGGTCGCGCCTCCGGGTGCTCGGTCGCCGTCGAATCGGTGTCGTCGTCGGGGCGCGAGGCCTTGATGACGCGTCCGGCGGCAAATCCCGCCGCTGCGCCGACCGCTGCGGCTGCGGCGGGGTTCTCACGCGCAACGTTCGCGGCCGTCTCGACCAGTTTCTCGCCGTCGGCCTGCTGGAGGTACTCTCCGGCCTGCGTGACCTTGGCGGCGATCTGGTCGGCGGCCTGGGCCTGACCATCCTTGCCCTGCCGGCGCAGCTCCTCGGCGACGCCGCCGATCGCCTCGCCCTGGCTGCCGATCTGCTGACCGACCTGCGTCGAGCGCTCGTCGACCTGCGCGGCGGCCTGCGCCTTGGCCTGCTCGGCGGCTGCCTGGGCGTGCTCCTTGGCCTGCCCGGCGACCTGCTGAGCCTTCTCCTTCGCCGGGGCCGCGACCTGCTGCACCTGCTCCTTGGCGCCCTCGGTCTCTGATGCTCCACCGTTGCCTGACGGCGGCGATGCATCAGCGGGCTCGTCGATCATGTGCTGCGGTGGGCCCGACTCGACCTTCAGTCGTTGCTCTGTCATCTGGCAGATCTCCTCTCACCGAGACGGGTTCGTGTGCCCTCCTCGATCCGATGCGCTGATAACTGGACCCTCGCCGCGATACCCAGCGAGTCCGGCTGAACCCGTGTGCGCGGGCAACTTGGCGTCTACGCGCTCGGAGGCGCGAAGGCTGCCGGCGGCGGCGGCGGGCGGCGGCCGAGCCCGGTGGCGCCGACGCAGGAGCGACAACGTCACCGGGTGCGGGCGGGCCGGCACGCGCAGCGATCGGGCACGGCATCTGTTCAGGGTTTGTCCACAATTCGGCCGTGTCGCGCCTCGCGGGAACCTGAGCGTCCTCGTGCTGCCCGACCTCACCCCGTAGCCGCCGCGCGGCCACGCGCCAAGCGGCGTTGGCGACCGCCGAGCAAGCGTACGATTGGCGGAGGGATCCGCCGGCGCCGAAGGAGGCACTCGATGTCGAAGCTCATCCGCATGGACCACACCGGCCACTCGACGCTCGCCGAGTGGACGCCGGAGGATCCGGCCGCCGTCGAGGCGGCGGTCGCCGCATTTCGCGCCGAGCTCGAGCGCGGCTACCTCGCCATGGTCAGCACCGGGCCGGGCCACGCGGAGCACGTGCGCGAGCTGCCTGTGCAGGCCGAGCTCGTGATCATGCGCCTGCCGATCTCCGGCGGCTGAGGATCCGTCCCCACCCGGCGCCGATGGCGTCTGCCGACGTCCTGCCGGAGCTCGCCGCGGTCAGCTGGCGCCCCCGGGTCGACGCCGCGCAGCTGCGCCTGCGCGGCCGGCTCTGGACGCTGACCATGGTCGCGCACGTCGTCCCGTTCGCCGGGGCGGCGACGCTGCTGATGATGCTCCAGCCGCTCGCGCTGCCGGTGGCGCTCGTCTGCCTCGCGCACGCCTGGATCATCCCCGAGCTCTACGCCCAGCGCGGCGCGAACGTGCTGCGCCCGCGCCCGCGCCCGCACGCGGCCACTGTGCTCGAGCCCGCGGCGCCGGAGCGACGATCGGTCGGGCTGCTCGGCGACCTCGTCGGCCACGAGGCGCGCGAGATGCACGCCCGCACCGGCCTCGTGCTCGAGCCGGGCCGGCTCGGCGTCTGGCTCGTCGGCGAGGCCGGCGCGGTCCTGCTGCACGGCCGCCGGCGCGCGTACTGCTACTGCGTGAAGGTCGACCCGCGCCGGCCGCAGGCCTCCGAGCTGCCGTCGGGCGATCGCATCGCGCACCTGCTGCTCGCGCTGCGCAGCGACGAGGCGGGCTTTGCGACGGTTGCCAACCTCGCCTTCGCCGGCGCGCCGTGGCGGCTGCGCCGGCGCATGCGCCAGGAGATGCGCCCGGCGCTTGCGGCCGCCCGCTCGCGGGGCAGGTACGCTTGACGGTATGTCCGCCTCCACGCCTTCAGGCAGCGCCTCGCTCGGCCGGCGCGCGCTCGCGCTGATCGTCCTCCTGATCGCCGCATGGATCCTCTTCAAGATCGTCATCGGCGTCGTCACGGCGGTGGCGACGGTCGTCGTCGTCGTGCTCGCGATCGTCGCCGTGATCTGGGCGATCCGGGTTCTGTAGGACCGGGCCGCCGTGGCCGGGGGCGCCTATGTCGCGATCGCTCTGAGCTTCGGCCTGGCCGGCGGGATCGTCGGCAAGATCAAGGGCAGCTCGTTCTTCATCTGGTTCATCATCGCGACCGTCGTTCCCGTCATCGGGCTGCTCACCGCGATCGTGTACCGCTCCGAGCGCGAGGAGCCGCGCCGGCTGTGCCCGACGTGCGGCCGCGTCTGCAAGCTGCACGACGCGCTCTGCGTGCGCTGCGGCACCGAGCTCGAGTTCCCCGATGAGGCGCTTGCATCGGAGAGCTCGACGGCGGTGGCGCGGTAACCTCCTGCTTCCACGCCGGCCACCGGGGCCGGCTACTTTTCAGTTGCGGAGAGGAGGTCGTGATATGCGCGCGGTCGAAGCCATCATGGAGTGCCTGAAGGCAGAGGGTGTCGACGTCGTATTCGGCCTCCCGGGCGGAGCAAACCTGCCGACGTACGACGCGTTCGTCGACGCCGGCATCCGTCACGTCCTCGTGCGCCACGAGGCCGGCGGCGGCCACGCCGCCGAGGGCTACGCGAAGGCCACGGGCAAGGTCGGCGTCGCGTTCGCGACGTCGGGTCCGGGCGCGACGAACGTCGTGACGCCGATCGTCGACGCGATGATGGACTCCGTGCCCACGGTGTTCATCACCGGCCAGGTTCGCACCGACCTCATCGGCACCGACGGCTTTCAGGAGACCGACACGCTCGGCATCACGATGCCGGTCGTCAAGCACTCCTTCCAGATCCGCTCGCCGCTGGAGATCCCGCGCGCGATCCACGAGGCCTTCCACATCGCGCGAACGGGGCGCCCCGGGCCCGTGGTCGTCGACATCCCGCAGGACCTCAGCCGCGCGGACATCGACTACCAGCCGGTCACGGACCTGCACCTGCCGGGCTATCAGCCGACGACGGACGGCAACACGAAGCAGATCCGCCAGGCCGCGAAGGCGATGGCCTCGGCCCGCCGGCCGGTGATCTACGCCGGCGGCGGCGTCATCAACGCCAACGCC
>DASZDB010000674.1:0-5053 GCA_035942495.1 Solirubrobacteraceae bacterium | reverse complement strand
CGCCCGGGCCGCCGACCGCGGGCAGGCGCATCGGGCGCTCGTCGTAGGCCTGCGCCGGCGCGGCGAGGGTGGCGACGGCGACGATCATCATCGCGATGCGGAGCGCGAGCGGCCTCATGAGCTGTGCGAGGTTACCCGCGCCCACGCCACTACAGCGCAAAGCGGCCGTCCTGCATCACGACCTCGCCGTCCGCGGTGAGCCGGCCGCCGCTGCGCAGATCGCAGATGAGGTCCCAGTGCACGGCCGATTCGTTCTTGCCGCCGGTCTCGGGATAGGAGCGGCCCAGGGCGAGGTGCACGGTTCCCCCGATCTTCTCGTCGAACAGCGTCGCGCCGATCGCGCGGTCGATGCCGAAGTTCGTCCCGATCCCGAGCTCGCCGAGCCGGCGCGCACCCCCGTCGGTGGCGAGCGCGCGCTGCAGGTAGTCGTCGCCGCGTTCGGCCGCCGCTGCGACGACGAGCCCGTCGCGGAACTCGAGGTCGACGCCCGCGACGTCGACGCCCGCCGGCGACGACGGCACGCCGAAGCGGATGCGGCCGTTGGCGCTCGCCTCGTGCGGGCCGGTGAAGACCTCGCCGCTGGGCATGTTGCGCTTGCCGTCCGAGTTGACCCACGTGCGCCCCTTCACGGTCAGCGTCACGTCGGTGCCGGGCGCCTCGATGCGCAGCTCGCGGGCCGGCTTGAGCCGGTCGATCAGCCCGGCCTGGAAGGCCCGCAGCTCACCCCAGGAGCGCTTCGGGTCGGGCTGGTCGAGAAACAGGGCGCGGGTGACGAACGCCTCGAAGTCCACGAAGCTCATGCCGGCCTGCTGCGCGCCGGCCTGCGTCGGCCACAGCGTCGAGCACCAGCGCTTGCGCATCGTCTGATCGCGCAGCGGCTTGCGGGCGCGCGCCGCCCGCGCGAGCCGCTCGGGATCGATGCCGACGAGCGCGCGCGTGTTCTCAGGCGCCTGGATGCCGAGGTGGGCGTGGGCCTTCTTGGCCTCGGCGAAGGAGACCTCCGGAAAGCCGTCGAGGTGACGGTCGCGCGCGTGGCGGTGAAACGCCGCCGTGGCCCCCGGCAGCTCGACCCGCAGCAGCGGCCAGGCGTCGCGCGCGAGGATCGCGCGCTGGCATTCGAGCAGCAGCGGCTCGGCGAGCGTCGTGGCGCGCACGAGCACCTCCTGGCCGGCCTGAACCTCCAGGCAGTAGTCCGTCAGCAGGTCGGCGAACGCCGCCGCGTCGATCCCCATCGAACTCGCGCCCGGTCCGCGCCTACGCCCGCCAGCCCGCGGCGAGCGCCGCGAGCGGCTCCTCGGGGTCGGCGCCGAGCAGCTGGGCGAGCGCCGACACGAGGCGCTCCTGCGGCTCGCGCTGCGCGCCCACACCCATGACGCCGATGCGCCACAGCTTGCCGGCGAGCGGGCCGAGGCCGCCAGAGATCTCGATGCCGTGGTCGACCAGCAGTCCCTTGCGGATGACGGCCTCGTCGACGCCGTCGGGCGGCGTCACCGCGAGCAACGGGTGCAGCTGCTCGCCGTCGGGCGCCAGTCGCTCGCAGCCGAACACGCCGAGCGCGTCGCGCAGCGCGTGATGGGCGCGGCGGTGGCGCTCCCACGTCGTCGGCAGCCACTCGTCGCCGACGACGATGCGCAGCGCCTCGCGCAGCGCGTAGACCATGTTGACCGGCGCGGTGTGGTGATACGTGCGCGCGGCGGCGCCGCCGGACGCCGCGTCCGGGTTCCAGAACTCGAGCACGAGCGAGAGGTCGAAGTACCACGAGCGGCCGGGGTTCTCGCGCGCCTTCAGCTTGGCGATCGCCCGTTCGCCGGCCGTGAACGGCGCCAGGCCGGGCGGGCAGTTCAGGCACTTCTGCGTGCCCGAGAAGGCGGCGTCGATGCCGGCCTCGTCGATGCGCAGGGGGTGGCCGGCGAGCGAGGTGACGCAGTCGACGAGCAGCAGCGCGTCGTGCTCACGGCAGGCGTCGGCGAGGCCGCCGAGCGGCTGGGCGACGCCGGTCGACGTCTCGCCGTGCACGACGACGATCGCGGCCGTGGCAGCGGTCCCCCGGCCGCCGTCGGCGGCCTCGATGAGCCGCTCCACCGGGACCGCGCGGCCCCACTCGGCCTTGACCTCGACGACCTCGGCACCCGCGCGGGCGAGCTCGTCGGCCATCCGCACACCGAACAGGCCGTTGACGCCGCGGACGACGCGGTCGCCGGGATCGACGAAGTTCGCGACGATCGCCTCCATCCCGGCGCTGCCGGTGCCGGAGATCGGCAGCGTCGCGAGGTTCTCCGTGCCGAACGCCTCGCGCATGAGGGTGATCGTCTCGCCCATGATGTCCGCGAACGCGGGGTCCATGTGGCCGATCGTCGGCTGCGCGAGCGCGGCGAGGACGCGCGGCGGCACCGGGCTGGGTCCCGACCCGAGCAGCAGCCGCTCGGGGATGTCCGTGATCGGCGCGGCGTCGGTCTCGGTGCTCATGGGGCCTCCACCTCGGGGAAGTGCTCGGCAAGATGCTCACGCAGGACGCCGCGGATCCAGCGGCGCTCCTCGGGCGTGGCGACGCGAAAGCGCGCCAACAGCTCGGCCTGACCCTCGGTCGGGACGCCGAAGATCTCCCAGCGCTCGACGAGCCGCTCGAAGAGGAACTCGACCGCGCGATGCCACGAGTCGTCCGTCGACACCTTCTGGTTGTGCAGCGTCGAGGCGTACTTGCGGCGCGTCAGCGGCGACATCGAGCCTCGCAGGATGAGGACATTGCCGTCGCCGTCGCGGTACTCCGCGCTCGGCGCCGAGATCCGTCCTGCTCCGCGGTTGCGCTTGCCCATCCGGATTTCAACCCTAGCGACGCGCGCCGTGGCGGACGCGGCGCGCCGTCACCCGTATCGTGCGCTGCATGAGCTTCACCACCAGGCGGCGCGAGCTCGGCCGCGGCGAGCGCGTCGTGCCCGGCGTCTGGCGCCTGCGGCTGCCGCTGCCCTGGCCCGGCGTGCCGCACTGCAACGCCTACGCCGTGGCGGCCGGCGACGGCGTCGTGCTGTTCGACTGCGGTCTGCACGAGCCGGGCTCGCTGGCGCAGCTCGAGCGCGCGATGGAGCAGGTCGGCCTGCACCTGAGCGACGTGCGGCTGCTCGTCTGCACACATGCGCACTCCGACCACTACGGCCAGGCGGCGAGCGTCGTCGAGGCCAGCGGCTGCGAGCTGTGGATGCATCCCGCCGACGCGCATATGCGCGGCAGCCTTGAGGACGCCGAGGAGCACCTGGCGCGGCACTTGGAGGTCGAGCGCCAGAGCGGTGTGCCGGTCGAGCCGCTGCCCGAATGGTCGGCCGGCAGCCGGGACCGCGGCAGCGGGGTCGCAGGGCTCGCCGAGCCGGACCGCGCGCTCGTGGCCGGCGTGGTCGTGCCGAGCGACCTCGGCCCCTGGACGGTCGTCGAGACGCCCGGCCACGCCCCCTCGCACGTCTGCCTGCACCAGCCCGAGCGCCGCCTGCTGATCTCCGGCGACCACCTGCTCGGCCGCGTCTCGCTGTACTTCGACTACGGATGGACGCCGGACCCGGTCGGCGAGTTTCTGTCCTCGCTCGACGCCGTCGACGCGCTCGACGCGCGGCTGTGCCTCAGCGGCCACGGTCGCACGTTCACCGACGTGGGGGCGCACGTCGAGGCCAACCGCGCGCTCGTTGCCGAGCGCCTGGAGCGCGTGCGGGCGGCGGTCGCCGAGCACGGCCCGATCACGGCGTACGACATCGTGCCGCTGCTGTTCGGCGAGCCGCTTACGCACGTGACGGCCGGCTGGTGGCTGCCCGAGACGTTGTGCTACCTGACCCATCTGGCGGCGACGGGCGTTGTCGTGTCCTCGCAGGAGGGCGAGACGGAGCGCTGGACGCTCGGGAGCGCGTAGGCCGCGTCAGCCCGCCGCCTCGCCGCGCTCGGCGTGCTCGTGGCTGGCGTCGGCGCCGCGCGCCGTGACCTCGGGCGGCAGCACCGCGCGCGGCGTGCGCGCGAGGATCAGGGCGAGGACGAGCAGGCGCCCGGCCTCCGGGAACCCGCGACCGGGCTCCGGCGGCGCGAGGTGCTCCTCGTAGAGGTCCAGCAGCCAGAGGATGGACGCGAACACGTCGGCGTTCGGGTGGGCGTCGCCGACGCCGGCCGCCAGGCGCGCGAGACCGATCGACTCCGCGAGGTCGCCGCCGGCGAACGCGCGCCCCATCGCCGCGGTGAGGTGCGCCGCGACGCGCTCGAGCAGCAGGTCGACCGGCGGGCTCGCCCCGGGCGCCTGCCCGAGGTCGAGCGGTTCCTGCCCCGTGATGAGGCGCTCGATCTGGCCGCTGTAGACGCCGGCGATCTGCTCATGGCTCAGGCCCGCCTCCAGCGCGCAGCGCAGCGTTTGCAGCGCGCTCTCCAGCGGCCGCCCGTACGGCGAGTCGCTGGCCCACAGGATCTGCCGCGGCGCGACGAGGCAGAACACGCCGAGGAGGTCGGCCGGATGCCACCACGCGGTGTCGATGTAGACGTTCGGGTGCGCCGGGAGCTCGCGCGTCAGCCAGGCGAGGTCGGAGATCGCGCAGTGGGCGAGGATCAGCCGCGCATCGGGGAACTCCTCGGAGTACCTGATCGTGTTGGCGCCCAGCGCGGGGATCCCGCGCCCGGCGTGCATGAGCACGACCGCCCGTCGCTCGTGGGCGAGCGCGATCAGGTCGCGCACGACGGGCTCGTCCATGCCGAATGCCTCCGCACGGGGGTGCAGCTTGATGCCCGCGGCGCCGTCGTCCAGGCAGCGGCGGGCCTCGGCGAGGGCGCCGTCGTCGCGCGGCTGCACGCGACAGAGGGCGGTCAGGCGGCCCTCGGACGCCGCCGCGGCCTCGAGCGCCGCGTCGTTCGCGGCGCCGTAGCCGTCGGGCTCGTGCATCGGGAAGACGAGCGCGCGGGCGTCGACGCGGCCGAGCGCGCCGAGCAGCTCCTCGGGCGTCTGGCGAAACGTGTCGGGATCGTTCTGGCCGATGTGCGTGTGGGCATCGAACAGCGCCGGCCGACCCGCCTCGTCCATGATCGCCCGAAACCAGGG
>DASZDB010000673.1:0-1793 GCA_035942495.1 Solirubrobacteraceae bacterium | reverse complement strand
GCGTACGTCTGCCGCCCGCATCAGCCCGGCGAGATCGCGTCGGCGCTCGTCGGCCACACCTTCGCCGGCGCCCACCGGCGCGGCAAGTTCCTCTGGCTCGTCACGGAGGACGGACCGACGCTCGGGCTGCACCTCGGGATGGCCGGCCACATCGCGCTCGAACCACCGACCGAGAAGCCGATCTGGGATCGCTTCACCGTCGAGTTCGAGGACGGTGGCCGCTTCGCGCTGCGCGACCGGCGCCGGCTCGGCCGCGCGGTCCTCAACCCGGACTTCAGCCACGTCGGACCGGATGCCGCGGACGTCGGCCGCGACGAGTTCCGGCGGCTGATCGGCGCCGGCACGACCCCTGTGAAGGCTCGCCTGCTCGACCAGAGCGCGATCTCGGGCGTCGGCAACCTGCTCGCCGACCAAGCGCTGTGGCAGGCGCGGATCGCCCCCCGACGTCCGACTTCGGAGCTCTCGCCCGAGGACCTCGACCGCCTGCGCCGCCAGCTGCGCGCCGCCGTCCGCTCGGCGATCCGCCAGGGCGGCGTGCACACCGGCAGCTTCATCCCGGCGCGCGAGCGCGAGGGGGCGTGCCCGCGCTGCGGCCATCCACTCCAACGCGCGACGATCGGCGGCCGGACGACGTACTGGTGCCCCGTCTGCCAGCACTAGCGCGGCGAACGCGCGGGGGTGTGGCGAATGATGCGCGCATAGCGCGAGTTGTTCGCCACATCCTCCCGGCGCCTGAACCGCGAGCCCGCTCCCGGAACGACCGATTGGCCAGTCAGCCAGCCGCTATCGTGGCCGCCGCAATCTCGACGAAGGAGCGCACGGCATGGGAGTTCTGGACGACAAGGTCGCGATCGTCACCGGCTCGGCGCGGGGCATCGGCCGCGCGACCGCGGAGCTGCTCTCCGAGCACGGCGCGAAGGTCCTGATCAACGACCTCGACGGTGACGTGGCGCAGCAGACCGCGTCGGAGATCGCCGGTGAGACCGTCGTCTACGGCGGCGACCTGACCGCGAGCGGCGCCTGCGACGCACTCGTGCAGACCGCGATCGACGCCTGGGGCAAGATCGACGTCATCGTCAACAACGCCGGCTACACGATCGACGGCGCGATCCACAAGATGAGCGACGACGCGTTTCAGCGGATGCTCGACATCCATACCGTCGTCCCCTTCCGCGTCATCCGCGCCGCGGCGCCGCACCTGCGCGAGCCCGCCAAGAAGGAGCGCCAGGACGGCATCGAGGTCTTCCGCAAGATCGTCAACGTCTCGTCGATCTCGGGCACGATGGGCAACGCCGGGCAGGCCAACTACGCGGCCGGCAAGGCCGCCGTCGTCGGCATGACCAAGACGCTGGCCAAGGAGTGGGGCCAGTTCAAGATCAACTGCAACGCGGTCGCGTTCGGCTTCATCGACACCCGCCTGACGGCGCCGAAGGTCGACGACAACACGATGCAGATCGGCGGAGAGACCGTCCAGCTGGGCATCCCGGAGCAGATGCGCGCGATGGCCAACTACGTCATCCCGCTGGGCCGCGCCGGCACGCCGCAGGAGGCCGCCGGCGGCGTCTTCTTTCTCTGCTCGCCGTGGTCGAACTACGTGCACGGCCAGGTGCTGAACGTCACCGGGGGCCAGTTCACCGGGATGACGACCTAGCCCCCCGACACGCGGAGGCCGACGGCCGTTCAGGCGCAGACATCGCGCCGCGTGATCCGGTGCCGCCGACGAACACCGAGGACGGACTGCGGGCGGCGATGCACGTTCGCGCCACCCAGCCCCATGTCGGCGTGCTCGTCCT
>DASZDB010000672.1:0-3332 GCA_035942495.1 Solirubrobacteraceae bacterium | reverse complement strand
CAGGCCGAGGTCGACATCATCGACCACGCCGACACCGTCCTGCTCGTGCTCATGCCGGGCGGCGGCGACTCCGTCCAGGCGCTCAAGGCGGGGATCATGGAGATCCCGGACATCATCGTCGTCAACAAGGCCGACCATCCGCTGACGCAGACGATGGTGCGCGAGATCCGCGGCGTCCTGTCGCTCGCGCCGCAGGGCTCGTGGAAGGTGCCGATCCTGCAGACCGAGGCCGTGGACGGCCGCGGGGTCGACGAGCTCATGGACAAGCTGATCGAGCACCGAGCGCACATCGAGCAGGAGGGCACGCTGTCCCAGCGCCGGCGCCACAACCTGCGCAGCGAGGTGCTCGCGCTCGCCACGCACCGCGTGCGCCGCGACCTCGAGCAGCGCCTCGCCCAGGGCGACGGCTTCGAGAAGCTCATCGACGACGTGGTGGCGCGCAGGCTGGATCCCGCCAGCGCCGCCGCGGCGATCCTCGAACAGGACCTCCTGTAGTCCGGCGTCCGGCGCCGACCTCGCTTGCGCTTTCGCCGCGCGGGACGCGTAGGGTGGGCGACATGGCGAACAGCGAGGCCAGCCCGCCTCTCGTCGAGCTGCGCGACGTCCGCAAGAGCTTCGGCGACAACGTCGTGCTCGACGAGATCGACCTCGCGATCGGCGGCGGCGAGGCCGTCGTGATCGCGGGCCCGTCCGGCTCGGGCAAGTCGACGATGCTGCGCTGCATCAACGGCCTGGAGCAGGTCGATTCCGGTCAGGTCCTGTTCGCCGGCGAGCCGGTCGATCCGCGGTCGAAGTCGATCGGGCGCATGCGCGCGGACATCGGCATGGTCTTTCAGCAGTTCAACCTGTTTCCGCACATGACCGTGCTCGAGAACATCATGCTCGCGCCGGTGAAGGTGAAGGGCGTCGACTCGAGCACCGCGCGCGCCCGGGCGCACGAGCTGCTGCAGACGGTGGGGATCCCGGAGAAGGCCGACGCCTCGCCGGCCGACCTGTCCGGCGGCCAGCAGCAGCGCGTCGCGATCGCCCGCGCCCTGGCGATGGACCCCAAGCTCATGCTGTTCGACGAGCCGACGTCCGCGCTGGACCCCGAGATGATCCGCGAGGTGCTCGACGTCATGCGCGACCTCGCCCGGGGTGGGATGACGATGGTCGTCGTGACGCACGAGATGGGCTTCGCGCGGGAGGTCTGCGACCGGCTCGTCTTCATCGACGAGGGGCGGATCGTCGAGCAGGGCCCGCCGGCCGAGTTCTTCGCCGCGGCGAAGAGCGCACGGGCGCGGGAGTTCGTGGACAAGATCATCCACCACTGAGGAGAGGACGCACACATGCAGGGGACGACATGGCGCTGGATCACGATCCTCGCGCTGGCACTCGGAGTGCTCGTGGCCGCCGGCTGCGGGGACGACGACGACGAGGGCGCCGGAGGCGCCGCGACGACGACCACGCCGGCCGAGCAGCGGTCGTTCGCCGCCGGCACGACGATGGCCGAGCTGCAGGAGGCAGGCGAGATCAAGATCGGCGTGAAGTACGACGTGCCGCCGTTCGGCTTCAAGAACCCGGAGACCAACGCGATCGAGGGCTTCGACATCGACATCGGCAAGGCGATCGCCACCGAGCTCGGCGTCAAGCCGACCTTCATCGAGGCGATCTCCGACAACCGGATCCCGTTCCTGAAGGACGGCACCGCCGACCTGATCCTGTCGACGATGACGATCAACGCCGAGCGCGACGAGGAGATCGACTTCTCCGAGCCGTACTTCATCGCGCGCGGCCGGATCCTCGTCAAGAAGGACAACAACGAGATCAAGGACGTCAAGGACCTCGCCGGCAAGGAGGTCTGCACGGTGCTCGGCTCGACCTACGAGGAGACGCTGAAGAAGCAGGCGCCGACGGCCAAGCGCAGGCTGGTGGACACGTACTCGGAGTGCCTCGAGCTCATCCAGAACGGGGCCGTCGACGCGGAGTCGACCGACGACGTGATCCTGACGGGCCACATCATCCAGGACGACGAGCTCAAGCTCGTCGGCAAGCCGCTGACGACCGAGCCGTACGGTGCCGGCCTGAAGGAAGGCGACACCGCGTTCAAGGAGTTCGTCGACGAGACGATCCAGAAGTTCAAGGACGACGGTCGCTGGAAGCAGACCTACGACAAGTGGATCGGCCGGTACACCGGTGAGGACCAGGAGCCTCCGACGATGACGCTCAAGGAGGCGATCGACCTCACGAAGTGAGCTCGTTCGTTGAGCTGCTGACGGAGAACTACGGCGCGCTGGCAAGTGGCTTCTGGGTCACTTGCCGGCTCGTCGTGGGCGCGTTCGTGCTGGCGGCGGTCGTCGGCACGCTCGTCGCTGCGCTGCGGATCGCGCCGTCGAAGTGGCTGCAGCGCGTCGGCGGCGTGTACGTCGAGACGTTTCGCAACATCCCGCTGCTCGTCCTGCTGTTCATCTCCTACTTCGGGCTGCGGCGGGCGGGGCTGCCGGTCAACGCGTGGACCGCGGGGATCGCCGCGCTCGGGCTCTACACCGCGGCGTACGTCGCCGAGGTGCTGCGCTCCGGCGTCTTCGCGGTCAGCCGCGGGCAGATCGAGGCGGCCCTCTCGCTTGGCTTCGACCAACGCCAGACCCTCCGCCGGATCGTGCTCCCCCAGGCCGTGCGGACGGTCATCTCGCCGCTGGGCTCGATCACGATCGCGATGATCAAGAACTCGGTGATCGTCGGCGGCGTCGTCGCGATCAACGACCTGCTCAAGGAGTCGCGGATCATCGCCTCGCGCACGTTCGAGACGGAGGCCGCCTTCTTCTGGGCGGCGGCCGGCTACCTGCTGCTCACCGTCGCGGCGACGGTCGCCATCCGCCGGCTCGAGCTGCGCTACGCGATCCGCCGATAGCGCATGGGCTACCTCTTCGACCCGGACAACTGGGAATGGCTCGTCACCTCGAACAAGTTCCAGTTCCTGGTCGAGGGCTTTCTCGTCAACGTGCAGATCGCGCTCATCGCGCTCGTCTTCTCGTTGCTCTTCGGGCTCGCGTTGGCGCTGGGGCGGCTGTCGCGCAACAAGCCGTTCGCGTTCGTCGTCGGGCTGTGGGTCGACGTGTGGCGCAACCTGCCGGTGCTGCTCGTGATCCTCTACGTCTACCTCGCGATGCCCACCTCGTGGCGCGAGGTGTACGAGGACGTGGCGCCGCCGTTTCTGTCCGAGGCCGTGCAGAGCGGGCGCGTGTTCGCTGCCCTGCTGGCGCTCGTGCTCTACAACTCCGCCGTCCTGGCCGAGATCATGCGCGCCGGCATCCTGTCGCTGGACCGCGGCCAGCACGAGGCGGCGGTCGCGC
>DASZDB010000671.1:0-1730 GCA_035942495.1 Solirubrobacteraceae bacterium | reverse complement strand
TTCGGCCTGCTCGGTGATTACGACGCGATGCCCGACCTCGACGAGTTCGGCGAGGCGATCGAGGCGTCGCTCGCCGAGCTCGTGTCGCTGGCCGCGCGGCAGGCGCGGAGCGGGGCGGTCGCCGGCTAACGCCGGCGGTCGACGCGCATCGACAGGTCGGGCTTGGCCGGCGCCGCCTCGCGGTTGCCGGCCTTGTCGACCGCCACGGTGTAGAAGCGATACAGCGAGCCAGGCTTGACGTTGAGCCTCAGGCTGGCCTTGCGCGTGCGCTTGATGCGCCGGTAGGCGCGCCGGTTGGCCGAGCGATAGACCTCGTAGACGTCGACGCCCGACGGCGTCAGGCCGGTCGGCGCGGTATCGGAGCCCCTGAATCTCAGCGTGACCGACCGTGCCCGCCGCACCCGCCGCTCGCCCCTCAGCCGGGAGCGCGGCGCACGCCGGTCGATCGCCCGCACCGCGTTCATCGCCGCGGCAGCGTCGACGATCCCCCAGCCGAGCTCCGGACTCCAAGCACTGCCCGCCGGGCGAGAGGCGGTTTCCTTGAGGGTGCGGATGATGTCGGCCACCGTCGCGTCGGGGTTCAGCTCGCGCGCCATCGCAGCGACCCCGGCCACGATCGGCGCTGCCATCGACGTTCCCTGCAGGTAGGCGAAGCGCGAGTCGCCACCCAGCGTCGTGCGGCACTGGCAGTCGTCGGCCGGGAAGAGGACGCCGCCGCCCGCCTCGAGTTCGGTCGGGTTGCCGGGGAAGGCGGAGAAGATGCCCCGGGGGCCACCGCCCTCGAAGCCGCCGGGTGCGGCGAGCGAGATCTGCGAGCCGCGGCCCGCGAACGATGCTCGCGCTCCGGCGAAGTTCGCGGCCGTGACGGTAAGCCCGCGGCCGGCGGCGAGATCGGCGCCCGTGCCGCTCGGCTGCAGCAGGTTGGATGGGTAGCCCTGTTCGTCCACCGGCTGGTCGCCGGCGGCCGAGACGAGCACGGAGCCCTTGGAGTACGCGTACTCGATCGCGTCGACGACCGGCTGCGGCGCGCGCGGGTCGTCGCTGCCGAAGCTCATGTTGATCGCGTCGGCGCCGCGGTCGGCGGCCTGCACGATCGACTGCGCGATGGAGCCGTCGCCGAGGTCGGTCTTGAAGACCAGCAGCTTGCAGTTCAGGCCGGAGCCGACGCTGCCGAACCCGTTGTCGCCGGCGGCGCAGGCGAGCGACCCGACGTGCGTGCCGTGGCCGTTCTCGTCCGTCGTCGCCGGGCCGTGGCCGGCGATGGCGTCGTTGTCGACCGCCTCGGCGATCTTGCCCTGCAGGTCCGGGTGGCCGCTGTCGGCGCCCGTGTCGATGACGGCCACGGTGGCGCCGTCGCCGCGCGTGACGTCCCACGCGGCCGGCAGGCCGATGCGCGTGACCCACCAGGCGAGGGTCGTGCCCGAGGGGGCGCCGGGGGCGTTCTCCGGCGCGCTGAGCGCCGGATCGTTGGGGGTGAGGCGCAGCGTCGCGCGGCGCTCGACGTCGACCGCGCGCACGCCGGGCAGGCGGCGTAGGACGGGCGCCAGCGCGGAGAGCGCGATCCCTGCGGCGGGGCGGACGCTGACGAGGCCGATCTGCGGCACCTGGGCGCCGTCACGGCGCGCGCCGGTCTGGCCGAGGACGGCCGCGGTCGCGGCGCGCGCGGGTCGTCGCTGCCGAAGCTCATGTTGATCGCGTCGGCGCCGCGGTCGGCGGCCTGCACGATCGAC
>DASZDB010000670.1:0-1916 GCA_035942495.1 Solirubrobacteraceae bacterium | reverse complement strand
GTGGCCGAGCGCGGCGACGAGCCATTCGTCGGACATGAAGAGGTTCAGGAAGCCCGGACCGGCCACCTCGACGCGCGCCAGAGCTGTGCCGAGGCGCTGCTCGAGCTCCTCGGCGAGCCGCCCGGCGACGTCGCGCGGCGGGACGCCCGCACGCGGCGCGAGCAACATCGCGGCGTTCGTCGCGTAGTCGCCGAAGCCCGCCTTCTTCGGCCGCTCGAGCGTCGGCAGGACGGCGCTGGGCGCGGCCGATCCGGTGACGGCGCCCGACGCCGCCGAGACTGCGTCGAGCAGATCTGAGAGGGGGCCGGCCATCGCGCCTCCCCAATCTATCGGCGTAACGGCGGCGCGCCGGTGTGCGTCAGTAGTGATACGGCTCGCCCGCGAGGATCTTGTGGCCGCGGTAGAGCTGCTCGAGCAGGACGACGCGGGCGAGCTGGTGGGGCAGCGTCAGCGGCCCGAGCGAGAAGCGGTGATCGACCTCGTCGAGCTGCAGGCCGAGCGGGCCGCCGATGACGAAGCACACGTCGCGGCCGGACTGGCGGCGCTCCTCGAGGAAGCGCGCGAACGACAGCGAGTCCAACGGCTGCCCCTCGCGGGAGAGCAGCGACACAAACGCCCCTGTCGGGATGCGGCCGGTCACGCGCTCCTCCTGGCGGACCTCGATCATCTCGACGCGCGCGTGGCGAGCGAGCATCTTCAGGTAGTGCTGCGTGTCGTCCGTGTACGGCGGGCGCAGCCGCCCGACGGCGAGGACGATGATGCGCACGGTGCGATACTAGATGTCGCATGGCCGAACCCGACGAGTCCGAGCGCCACATCAACATCCACTTCTCGCCCGAGATGATGGGCGGCGTCTACGCGAACTTCGCGAACGTGTCGTTCTCCGATTACGAGTTCACGATCACGTTCGCGCGCGTCGACCACGAGATCGACGCCGACGAGATCCCGGGGGTCGTCGTCTCACGCGTGAACCTCGCGCCGAAGTTCATGCGCGAGCTCGCCGACGCGCTGGAGGACTCCTACTCGAAGTACGCCACGCGCGAGGGCATCAAGAACCTGCCCGAGTTCGGCGGCGGCGGCGCGCCACCCCCGGCGCGCGACGACGACGAGGGATAGTTCGCCGCCGGTCGGTCGCGCGCCTACCGCGCACCGCGCTCGTACGCCACGCCGATGCCGATCCGCTCGATGGTCGGGGGGTGCGTGGCGAGCAGCGCGGTCTGCCAGCCCGGGGGATCGGGGTCGGAGAGGTTGCGCAGGGCGATCCGCCGCTCGAACCCGATGAACGGCTTGGGCTCGCCGGTGAGCGTCAGCGCGTAGGTGTCCGCCCGCGCCTCGACCTGCCGGCTGAGCTGGTTTGAGATCGTCGTGATCGTGGTCGTCATGACGATGAGGCTCAGCGCCAGCGCGGGCAGCATCGCCGGCCCGGGCTCCGCGTCGGGGCCCAGGCGCCGCGTGAGCTGCGCGACCGCCAACAGGCCGAAGGGCGCCACGATCGCGACGTACAGCAGTCCGTTCGGCACGTCGCGGTGATGCTGGTGGGCGAGCTCGTGGGCGACGACGAGGCGCACCTCGTCGCGCTCGAAGTTCTCCAGCAACGTGTCGTAGAGCACGACGCGCTTCGTGCTGCCCAGCCCGGCTACGTACGCGTTGGCGGCGGTCGACCGGCGGCTCGCGTCGACGCTGTAGACCTCGCCGATGTCCACGCCCGCCCGCTCGGCGAGCTCGAGCACGTCGCTGCGCGTCTGCCCGGCCGGCAGCGCCTGGAACTTGTTGAAGATCGGGTCCAGCACGACCGGCCCGGCATAGATGCTCACGACGCCGAACGCGACGACCAGCACCGAGCCGGGCACCCACCAGCCGCGCGGATAGCGGCGGATCAGGCCGACGGCCGTTGCC
Organism: Solirubrobacteraceae bacterium; assembly: GCA_035942495.1. Taxonomy (GTDB): domain Bacteria; phylum Actinomycetota; class Thermoleophilia; order Solirubrobacterales; family Solirubrobacteraceae; genus CADCVQ01. Next base: position 20 of record DASZDB010000670.1, on the reverse strand, counting down.
GCGCCGAGGCCGGCGATGAC
>DASZDB010000669.1:0-1861 GCA_035942495.1 Solirubrobacteraceae bacterium | reverse complement strand
CTCACGATCTTCGCCGGGCGCCGCGCCAAGTGGGTCGTCGCGCTCGTCTGGTTTCTGGCGATCGCCGGCTCGTTCGCCGCGAACCTGCCCGGGAAGTTCACCGATGCCGAGAAGAACGAGTCGACCTCGTTTCTGCCCGGCGACGCCGAGTCGACGAAGGCCCTCGAGGCGACGGAGCGCTTCCAGAACGGCGAGATCGCCCCGCTCGTCGTCGTCTACCGCCGCGACGGCGGGCTGACCGCGGCCGACCGGCGCAAGATCGCCGCCGACCGGGCGGCGCTCAACGTGCGCCGCAGCCCGGCGTGCGTCGCACCCAAGACGAGCGGTTCGTCCGACGTGAAGCACTGTCTGCGGGCGACCTCGCCGTTCGGCGCGCCCGTCATTTCGCGCGACGGCACGTCGGCGCTCCTCACCGCCCAGGTCACGGGCGACGGCGAGGCCGAGACGATCCTCGACCCCGTCGACTCGGTGCGCGACCTCGTCACCGACCCCGGCGGCGGCCTGCAGGCGAAGGTCACCGGACCGGCCGGCTACGCGGCCGACCAGATCAAGGTCTTCGAGGGCATCAACGGCGCGCTGCTCGGCGCCGGGCTGCTGCTCGTGCTGATCCTCCTCGCGCTCATCTACCGCAGCCCGATCTTCCTCTGGCTCCCGCTGCTGGCGATCATCTTCGCCGAGTTCGCGACCCGCGCGCTCGGTTACGGCCTGACGGAGGCGGGCGTGACCGTCAACGGCCAGTCCTCGGCGATCCTGTCGATCCTCGTGCTCGGCGTCGGCACGGACTACGCGCTGTTGCTCGTCGCGCGCTATCGCGAGGAGCTGCGCCACCACGAGGACAAGCACGAGGCGATGTCGCTCGCGCTGCGCACCGCGGGCCCGGCGATCTTCGCGTCGGGAATGACCGGGATCGCCGCGCTGCTGTGCCTGATGCTGGCCGACGTCAACGGCACCTCGGGCCTCGGCCCCGTGGGCGCGCTCGGCGTGGCGGTGGCGATGGTCGCGATGCTCACCCTGCTGCCGGCCTGGCTCGTCATCTGGGGCCGCAAGGCGTTCTGGCCGCGGATCCCGCGCTACGGCACCGAGGGCGTCGACGAGACACACGGCGCCTGGCGCCGCGTCGGCGAGCGTGTTGCGGCCAGCCCGCGGCGCGTGTGGGTCGGCACGCTCGCGCTGCTGCTCGTGCTCGCGCTCGGCGTCCTGAACTTCGACACCGGCCTGACGAGCGGCAACGGCTTCCGCGACGACGTCGAGGCGGTCGCCGGGCAGGAGCTCGTCGACCAGGCGTTCCCCAGCGGCTCCAACGCGCCCACCGACATCGTCGTGCCCGATCCGGCGCGCGTCGCCGCCGTGCGCGAGGCGGTCGCGGCGGCGCCCGGGGTCGAGTCGGTGCGGCCGGTCAAGCAGAGCCCGGAGGACGGCGTGCTGCTCGCCGCCGTGCTCGAGCGCGACCCGTTCTCGACCGAGGCGTTCGACCTCATCCCCGGCATCCGCGAGGCCGCCAAGCGCGCCGGCGGGCCGCAGACGCTCGTCGGCGGCGGAACCGCCGTCGAGTACGACCTGCGTCAGGCGGCGGCGCGCGACAACAAGGTCATCGTGCCGATCGCGCTGCTGGTCGTGCTGCTCATCCTCATCCTGCTGCTGCGCGCGCTCGTGGCGCCGCTCATGCTGATCGCCACCGTCGTGCTGTCCTTCGCGGCGTCGCTCGGCGTCGCGGCGGTCGTCTTCGACGTGATCTTCGGCTTCCCCGGCAGCGACCCCGCCCTGCCCCTGTTCGCCTTCATCTTCCTCGTCGCGCTCGGGATCGACTACAACATCTTCCTCATGGCGCGCGTCCGCGAGGAGACGCGCCGGTTCGGCACCC
>DASZDB010000668.1:0-2338 GCA_035942495.1 Solirubrobacteraceae bacterium | reverse complement strand
CTGCCCGGGCGGACGCGGCCTCGGCGCGCGCGGCATCGGCCTGCGCCTGGGCGGACTGGACATCGCCGCCGACGGATGCCGCCTGCGCGCGCAGCGCATGCAGCTCGACGCGGGCGGACTCGGCGTCGGCCTGTGCCGACTGCGCCTGCGCGTGGACGGACTGCGCTTCGGCACGGGCGGCGTCGGCCGCGGTGCGCGCGCTCGTCAGCTCGGCCTGCGCGGTGGCGGCCGCGCTGCGCGCGGTCTCCGCGTCACGGCGGGCAGCATCGAGCTCGCGGCTCAGAGCCTCCAGGCGGGCGCGGGACTCGTCGCGCTCGCTCGCGAGCTGCTGGGCACGTCCCTCGACGTCGTGTGCGGTGGCGGCCAGCGCCTGGGCAGCGTCGCGCTCAACCTCGGTTTCAGCCAGCCGGGCCAGCGCCTCGTCGCGCTCGAGCGCCGCCGCGACGGCGGCGGCCTCGGCATCCTCGACGCGCTCACGCAGGACGCGCGCGCGCTCGACGAGATCCTCGAGGCCAGGAGCCCGCGCGCCCGCATCCTCGTCATGTTCGGGCGCGAGGCGACCGGCGGCCTCGTCGGCCCGGCGGGCGGCCTCGGCGGCGGCGGCACGCGCCTGGGCGCGCTGCTCGGCCATGCGACGGTCCACGTCCTCGCGGGTGAGCGGCGGCGCGTCGACGTCGCGCACGACGATCAGGATGCCGGCGAGGCGGGCGTCGGGATCGGGCTGCGTACCGCGACGCACGACGCCCTCGACGGCCTCCAGCGCACGACCGTGGCGCAGGCGCAGCTCCTCGGGATGCCACGTGCCGGCGTCGCGGCTGCGCAGCTCGCTCAGCAGCGACGTGAACTCCCAGCCCAGTGCGAGCGGGACACAGACGACGACGAACTGCAGCCGGCGCACCGTGGCCCCGGCGCAGCGCGCGCTGAACGTGCGCCGCGCGCCTGGGTCGCTCGTCGGCGCGCGCAGCATCTGCTCGAACTCCACACGGGCCGACTCGTCGGCGCCGGCGATCAGGACGTCGGCGACCGGCTGCCCCACGAGCCGCTCGGCCGGCGCGGCGAGCAGGCCGACGACGCCGACGCCGCTCTCGGCGACCGACCCGTCGGGTGTGCTGAGGACGTAGCTGCCGTCGGCGAGGCCGAGCAGCACCTGTTCGAGCTCGCGATCGACGGCGGCTGCGGGCGCGGCCATATCGCTGCCCAGAAGATCCATGCCCTCCCTATCGGCTGCCGCGGCGATTGGTTGAGCGCGTGCGGCGTGGCGCGCGAAATGTCCAGTGTTCGAGGTGGCGCCGATCGCGCGCACCCGCGATCCTCACGCGAACGTGCCCGAGTTCTTCACCGACACGCCGTTGCTCACCGAGCGCTTCGACGCCGCGCTGCACTACGCGACCGCGCACCACGCCCAGCAGCTGCGCAAGGGGACGCCGATCCCGTACGCCGCGCACCTGCTCGCCGTCGCGTCGCTCGTGCTCGAGATGCACGCCGACGAGGACGAGGCGATCGGCGCGCTGCTGCACGACGTCGTCGAGGACGGCGGCGGCCGCGAGGCGCTGGCCTACATCGAGCGGCACTTCGGCGCGAACGTCGCAGCCATCGTGCTCGCCAACAGCGACTCGGTGACGGGCGAGGCGACCAAGGCGCCATGGTATGAGCGAAAGCGCGCGTACATCGCGGCGTTTCCGCGCAAGTCGCCGGCCGCGCTGCGCGTCTCGCTGGCCGACAAGCTGCACAACGCGCGCTCGATCCTGATCGACTACCGCGCCCACGGCGAGGTGTTCTGGTCGCGCTTCGGCCAGGGCAAGGGCCTCGCCACCCGCGTGTACTACCGCGAGCTCGCTGCCGCGTTCGAGCGCGAGGGGCCGCGCATGGGCGAGCACGCAGCGCCAGCGATCGACGAGCTGCGCCGCGTGGTCGACGCGATCACCGCGCTCGCCGAGGAGCGCCAGGGTCCCGACACACGGGTGAGCTTCGACTGGGGCTGAGCGCCGACGCGCGCGAGCTAGCGGGTGACGCGGGCCGCGAGCACGATGTACTTCGTCCCGCGGGACTGCAGGCTCGACGCGTTGCTGACGTTGCCCTCGACGGTGTCGAGCATCCCGTTCTTCGGGCGCGCCCGCGCGAGCGCGAGGTGCGAGGCGCGCACGCCGTTGCGGAACTTGTAGAAGACGATGTCGCCGGGGCGGATGGCCGAGATCGTGATCTTGCGCAGGTGACGCCGGCCGGCGACCGCATCGGCGTAGGAGCGGTGCGGGTCGATCAGTCGCTTGGAGAGCCGGACGCCGGCCCTCAGGTAGGCCTGGTGTACGAACGCGCCGCACCAGACGCGGCAGGGCGGCAG
>DASZDB010000667.1:0-1506 GCA_035942495.1 Solirubrobacteraceae bacterium | reverse complement strand
GTCATGCCGCTCGGCTCGCCGATCGGCAGCGGCCAGGGGATCGCGAACCCCGCGAACCTCACGCTCATCGTCGAGGCGGCGGGTGTCCCGGTGATCCTCGACGCCGGCGTGGGGACCGCGTCGGACGCGGCGCTCGCGATGGAGCTCGGCTGCGACGCCGTGCTGTGCGCCAGCGCGATCTCGCGCGCGACCAACCCGGTCGCGATGGCGCACGCGATCCGCCATGCGGTGCTGGCCGGCGTGCTCGCCCGCGACGCCGGCCGCATCCCGCGGCGCACGCACGCCCGCGCCAGCTCGCCGCTCGCGGGCCTGCCGGAGTTCGGGGAGTGACGCCGGCCGAACGGCTCGTCGCCCGCTTCGAGGCGGCGTGGTCGGCCGCCGACCTCGCGCAGGAGCTCGCGGACACGTGCTCGTCGGACCTGCACTACGAGGATCCGCTGACCTTCAAGGGCCCGCTGCACGGCCCCGGCGCGCTCGCCGCGCACGCCGGCCGCCTGCGCACCGCCGCGCCCGACGCTCGCCTGGAGGCGACGGGGCCGCGGCTCACCGACGGGCGCTTCGTCTCCGCGCCGGTGAAGCTGCTGGGCACGCACTCCGGCGAGCTCGAGACCTTTCCGCCGACGGGCCGCGAGCTCGTCGTGCACGCCGTTCTGTACTGCGAGCTCGACGAGGCCCGGACGCGGCTGTGGCGCGTTCGGGCGTTCTTCGATCTCTACGACGCGGCGACGCAGCTCGGCGTCCTGCCCAAGCCCGGCACGCTGGGCCAGAAGGCGATGCTGCTCATGCGCGGGTTCGGCTTTCGCGCTACTCCGTGACGATCAGCCTGCCGTCCTGCTTGGGGTGGATCGTGCAGACGTAGTCGATCGTGCCCGCCTTCGTCGGCGTGTACTCGTAGGTCGCGTTCTGGTTCATCGTCTCGGACTTGAAGTCGTCGCCCTTCGTCGCGGTGACGTTGTGCGGCGCGGTGTCGTTGTTCTCCCAGACGACCTTCTGTCCGACCTTCACCTGCGCATCGTGGGGCACGAACTTGATGTCGCGCATCGCGATCGTGACGATGTCGTTGGACTCGGCGCCCTCGCTCTGCGTACTCGTGCCCGCCTCGGGTGTCGGGTTCGTCGTGACCGTCGCGCCGTCGCCACCGGCGTCGCGGCCGGTCTGGCTCTCGTCGTCCTTGCCGCACGCGCCGAGCGCGAGCGCGAGCGCGGTGCACGCCACAGCGATGGGGTTCAAACGGGTCATTCAGCGGTCTCCTGAGGTTCGGGGGGCGGGGCGAGGTTAGCCGTGGTACCCGCGATCGTCCTGCGGCAGGACGCTCACGATGATCGGGGCGTGATCGGACAGCGGGCCGCGGTCGGGCAGCGTGGGCGCGCCCGCGGCGGTCAGGCGGTGTCCGAGGACGTGGTCGACGCCGTGGCCGCCGAGCGATTCGAAGCCGGCCGCGGCCGGCGCGCGCACGTTGAAGTCGCCCGCCACCAGCGCCGGCCCGCCGTCTGCCCAGGCCAGCAC
>DASZDB010000666.1:0-3950 GCA_035942495.1 Solirubrobacteraceae bacterium | reverse complement strand
GGTCGGCTGGGTGCCGACGCACGACGTGCGCATCGAGAAGGACAGCCTCGTCGCGGCCTGCCTCGGCGAGACCGAGGCGCAGGTGAACTCCTTTCACCACCAGGCGGTCGACCGGCTCGGCGACGGCCTGCGGGCCGTCGGCTGGGCGCCGGATGGCACGATCGAGGCCGTCGAGGCCGGCGACCGCCGCTTCACGGTCGCCGTGCAGTGGCACGCCGAGAGCATGGTCCGCGCGCCCGAGCAGGAGCGGCTGCTGAGCGCCTTCGCGCGTGCGGCGAGCCGCGCCGGCCGTTCGGGAGTCGTACGTGCCGCCTGACCTCGCCGCCGTGACGCGGCCGTGGTCGAAGTGAACGCACCCGCTATCGGCCTGGCCTCCGCCCGTACGCCGCTCTTCCAGGCGTTTCCGCGCGTCGGCACCCCCCGCGCGTTTGGCTCCTACGGCGAGTACGTGCGGGCGATCGACCTGCTGCTGGACTGCGGCGCGTTTCCCGGCTCGACGTACCTGTGGTGGGACGTGCGCCCGCAGCCGAAGCTCGCCACGGTCGAGATCCGCATCATGGACGCGCAGTCGACGCTCGACGCCACGGCCGCGCTCGTCGCGCTCGTGCAGTCGCTCGTGCGCCTCGAGCTCGTCGAGGGTGCGCGGACGCGGCGCGCGTACACGCGCCGGAGGTGCTCGACGAGAACCGCTTCCTCGCCGCGCGCTACGGGGTCGAGGCCGAGCGCAGCGGCCTGGACGGGCTCCTGGAGAACCTCGCCGCCGACTTCGGCCGCGTCGCATCCGCGGTCGAGCGTGAGCGTGCGTCGCCGCTACGGCGTCTGCGCGGTCTTGAGCTGCTCGACGTCAGCCGCGACGTCGTCGATGCGTTCCGCCAGATCCTGCACCGCCTGCGTCGCGTCACCGGGCGCCGGCCGGTCGGCGAGCTCCTTGACCGTGCCTTCGAGCGCCTCGACGCGATCGCCCAGCCCCGCCGCATCGTCGTTGCCGCGGGCGTCGGAGCGCACGTCCTGCACCTGGCGGCTGAGGCGATCGATGCGATCGTCGAGCTGCGAGACACGCGAATCGCTGGCGGCGTCGCCGTTGGCGGCCCTGCCGCCGCCGTCGTCGCTCATCAAGGCGTAGATCGCGACGCCGAGCGCGGCGACGGCGATCACGCCGACGATCATCAGCCCCGTGCGCAGCGAGTCGACGGCGTCGTCGAGGCGCAGCAGGATGGCGTTGGCGTCGGCTGCGGGCGCCGCGTACCGCTCTTCGACGACGGGCGGCGGCGGTTGTGGCTGCAGACGCTCGGTGGGGCGATCGGGCGGAAGGCTCACCCGAGGCAGTGTGCCCTGCGAGCGCCGTCGCAAACCGGCCCGTGCCGCGGGCCCCGCGCCCCCGCCCAGAATGGCGCGGCCGAGACGTCTGCGGCCCGCGTGCGGACCGCGCGCGTCAGCCCACGACGACGCTGTGGACGGTCGGCAGGCACGAGGCGACGACCGCCCACGTCGCGCCGGCGTCGCCGGAGCCGAACAGGTGCCCCGATGTCGTGCCGAAGTACAGCTCGAGCTCAGGCCCCTCCCCCGTCGAGCCGAGCGCATGGCGCAGGACCGTGAGGTAGGCGTCCTGCTGGGGCAGCCCCTCGCCGAGCGCCGTCCAGCTCGCGCCGGCGTCGCGCGTCTCGAACACGCGGGCGCGGCCCTGTGCGGTGACGCGATCGGTCTCGGCCGTCAGCGGGATGACGAAGGCGCTGTCGGGATCGGCCGGATCGACCGCCACCGGGAAGGCGAAGTCGCCCGGCAGCCCGGCTGCGATGTCCGTCCAGCTTTCGCCGGCATCGTCGGAGCGGTACACGCCGCCGTGAAACTGCATGAACAGCCGCTCGGGACGGGCCGGCGCACGCGCCATCGCGTGGATGCACAGGTCGTTGGTCTGCGCCTGCGCCTCCTCGGGGACGTACCGCGCCACGATCCCCTTGTTGCCGCGCCGCCACGACGCTCCGCCGTCGTCGGTCAGCCAGACGCCGGCCGCCGAGATGCCGAGCGCGAGCCGGTCCGGATCCTCGGGCCACGGCACGATCGAGTGGATGCACAGCCCGCCGCCGCCCGGCGTCCAGTCCGGCCGGCTGGGCTCGTTCCACAGCGCCTCGTTGATCGTCCAGGACTCGCCGCCGTCGCGGCTCTCGAACAGGACGCCGGGATCGCCGCCCGCATACAGCATGCCGTCGCCGGCGCCCGCCACGACCGTCCACACCCGCACCAGCGCGGCCTCCTCGCCCTCGGGCAGGGCGACTCCCTCGGCCTGCGTCCACTCACCACCCGCCTCTTCGGCGAAGAAGATCTTCGGCCCGTAGAACGGCGACGTGACCGAGGCGATCAGGCGGCCGCTGTGCGGGTCGCGCATCGCGTAGTCCACGGGGTCGCCCGCGAACGCCCGGACGGGCGACGCGAACGGGCCGCCGGCCTCGCCCTGGTAGGCGAAGAGGCCCTTCTTCGTTCCGACGAGCAACTCGGTCATGGGCGGTCAGCCTCCTGAGGTCGGATCATCCTCTTTCAGACGCCGCAGCGGGGAGAAATTCACCGGTGCGCCCGCTCGTCGAGCTCGCGCGGAGTGATCGTCAGCCGCCGCTGCTCGCCGGCGCGCACGACGGTCAGCTCCACCGGCCGGCCGATGCGATCCTCGGTCATCAGCCGGTGCAGGTCCTCGACGCCGCCCAACGCCACGCCCGCCGCCTCGACGATGAGGTCCTCGGGCTGCAGGCCCGCCGCCGCCGCCGGCGAGCCGGGCAGGATCTCGACGACCTCGATCGCGCGGTCGCGGCCGAGCCGGGCGGCGAGCCGCGGCGGCAGCGGCCGTGCGCCGCCCGCGATGCCCAGGTGCGCGCGGCGCACGCGCCCGTCAGCCATCAGCGCTGAGATGATCCGGCGGGTCGTGGCGTCGATCGGCACCGCGAGCCCGAGGCCGACGCCCGCCACGGCGGTGTTGACGCCGACCACGCGGCCGCGCCCGTCGACGAGCGCGCCGCCGGAGTTGCCGGGGTTCAGCGCGGCGTCGGTCTGGATGACGTTGTCGACGACGCGCTGGGCGCTACCGGAGCGCACCGGCAGCGAGCGGCCGAGCGCGGACACGACGCCGGCCGTCACCGAGCCGGCGAAGCCGTAGGGGTTGCCGATCGCCACGACGAGCTGCCCGACGCGCAGCGTCGCGGCGTCGCCGAGCGCGGCCGGCATGAGGTCGCGGCCGTCGGCGCGCAGCACCGCGAGGTCCGACAGCGCGTCGGCGCCGACGATCTCGAAGCGCAGCTCTCGGCCGTCGACGAAGGAGGCGACACCGTCGGGGGCCGAGCCCTCGACGACGTGCGCAGAGGTGATGAGGTAGCCGTCGGGCGCGAGCACGAAGGCGGAGCCGCCGCCGGCGACGCGGCGCCCGCCCCGCACGCGGCGGTACACGCGCAGGTTTGCGACGGAGGGTGCGAGATCACGCGCGACCGTGGTGATGACCGTCGAGTACGCATCGAGCGCCTCGGCGTCCGTCGGGCGATCAGACGACGCGGCCGCGGTCTCCCCCGCCGGGCCGGCGACCAAGAGAAGATTGCTCATGCAATTAAATCTAGCGGGGGAGGGAGGTGGCTTCGATACGATCGCCCGCCGCCTCGAGCCGACGACAAGGAGCGCAAGGCTTGACCATCGATGCCGGAACGCACTGGCTCTGGCCGACGCCGATCGGCCTGCACCGCTACGCCGACGCCGCCACGCTCAACCCGCTGCTCGTCGACGCGTTCGCGCTGGGCCGCGCCGCCCAGGAGCGCAAGCGCGGTGTGGAGCCCGGTCCGTTCTTCGCCAGCGACGACGACCTGCTGCACCGCGTGAAGATCCCCGAGTGGCAGGACTTCGTGCGCTGGATCGTCTCCAGCCTCGGCGAGACCGTCAAGCAGGCCAACGCGATCGCGTGGGGCGGCCAGGAGATGGAG
>DASZDB010000665.1:0-11427 GCA_035942495.1 Solirubrobacteraceae bacterium | reverse complement strand
CGGTGCCGGCGTGGATGTGGTCGACGCCGAGCATCCGGCACCACTTGGCGATCACGCGGAAGGAGACGCCGTGCGTCTTCTGGCGCGTGTACGTCCCGTGGCCGGCGCGGTGCAGGTGCAGGATCATGCCGTTGGCACGGGCCCACTTCGACATCGAGCTCCTCGCCGTGTAGCCGACCGTGAGGTCCTGCATGATGATGATCGAGCCGATCTCCTTGGCGAACTCGGCGCGCTCGTACATCTCCTCCATCGACGCGGCCGTGACGTTCATGTAATGGCCCTTGACCTCACCGGTGGCGGCCGAGGCGCGGTGTACGGCCTCGATCGCGTGCAGGTAGCGGTCACGCCAGCGCATGAACGGCTGCGAGTTGATGTTCTCGTCGTCCTTGGTGAAGTCCAGTCCGCCGCGCAGGGCCTCGTAGACCACGCGGCCGTAGTTCTTGGCCGACAGGCCGAGCTTGGGCTTCGTCGTCGCACCGAGCAGCGGGCGCCCGAACTTGTCGAGGTACTCGCGCTCCATGATGATCCCGTGCGGCGGCCCCTGGAAGGTCCTCAGGTAGGCCACCGGGATGCGCATGTCCTCCAGCCGCAGCGCCTTGAGCGCCTTGAAGCCGAAGACGTTTCCGATGATCGACGACGTCAGGTTGGCGACCGAGCCCTCCTCGAAAAGGTCGATGTCATACGCGATCTTCGCGATGTACTGCCCGGGCGTGCCGGGAACCTCGTTGACCTCGTAGGCCTTCGCCTGGTAATGCTCGTGCGGCGTCAGGCGATCCGTCCAGACGACCGTCCAGGTTGCCGTGGAGGACTCGCCCGCGACCGCCGCTGCGGCCTCGATCGCGTCGACGCCTTCCTGCGGCGTGATCCTGAACGCGCAGAGGACGTCGGTCTCCTTGGGCTCGTAGTCCGCGTTGTAGTAGCCCATCTCCGCGTAGGGGGTGACGCCGGATGCCCAGCGATCCTTCTTACCGTTCGATGATTCGCTCATCCCGTCCTCTCTCGCTTGTCGCGTATGTCGATACTACCCGTGGCATTCTAAGATGGAAAGCAAAACATGGGCGACTTTACATTGGGTTTCGGCTATGGCTTGTCGCTGCTGGCGGCGGCCTTCGTTCGCCCGGTCGTCGCCGCTGCCTTGATGACCGCAACGCCCTCCACGGTCTCTGCCAGCCGCGGCACGGCGTCGACGATCGACTCCTGCGCGCAGAACACGATGTCCGATTGCAGGCCCTCGCGTCGCAGTCCGACCGCGCCGGCGCTCGCCTCCAGCGCCTCCAGCGGCGTCGGGAACGCCGCGGCCACGGCCTCGGCGACGTGCGCCGCGTCGCTGCGCGGCCCGCCCAGCGCCGCGCTGAGACGCCCGGCGAGGTAGACGTCCTCGATGCTGACGCGCCCGTCGGTCCCGGCGCACACCAGCAGGACGTCGTCCCCGCCGATCTGCTCCGCGACCGCGCCGAAGTTCAGCAGCGACGCCACCAGCACCTCGTCGGCGACCTTCGCCGAGGCGATGATCGCCGGCGCTCCGTTCGTCGTGGCGAGCACGAGCTCGCTGCCGCGCGGCTCGACCGTCTCTTCGGGGGAGTTGCCCAGATCGAAGCCGGGCGCCCGGGCGCAGCCGACCTCGCCGGCCAGCGTGCGCTCCGGCGTGCGCAGCTCCCTCGCCTCGTCGATGCTGCCCGCGACGAGCACGCGCTCGTAGCCGGAAGCCAGCGCGAGCGTGATCGTCGACGTCGCGCGCAGCACGTCGATGACGACCGCCGTCGCCGCGGGGCGCACGGCGGTGCCGAGGAAGGCGACGTCGATCACGAGTGCCGGCCTCGGCCGCGGCCGGACGGCGTGCGCCGTGTGGACCTAGACAGTGGAACGCACGCCCGCTGCGTAGCGCTCCGCCATCTCGTCGAGCGACATCGGCGTGTAGTCACCGGCGTGGCCGGCCATGCCGAGCTCCTGCATGCGCTGCATGCAGATGAGCTTCTGGCCCGCCCGGGCCGCCTTGCCGATGCCGCGCGGGTCCCAGTCGCCGGGGTTGTCGCGCAGGTGCTCGCGCACGAACGCCGTGATCGCCAGGCGCCCGTCGGTGTCGATGTTGACCTTGCGCACGCCGTGCTCGATGCCGCGCTGGATGGCGTGGATCGGCACGCCGAAGCCAGCATCGACCTCGCCGCCGGCCGCCTTGAGGCGTTCCACCATGTCCTCCGGGACGCTGGAGGAGCCGTGCATGACGATGTGCGTGTCGGGCAGGCGGCGGTGGATGTCCTCGATGATCTCCATCGCGAGGATGTCGCCGTCCGGCGCGCGCGAGAACTTGTAGGCGCCGTGGCTCGTGCCGATCGCGACGGCGAGCGCGTCGACGCCGGTGCGCTCGACGAACTCCTCGGCCTGCGCGGGGTCGGTCAGGTTGATCTCGCCGGAGCCGACGCCGTCCTCCATGCCACCGAGCGTGCCGAGCTCGCCCTCGACGGTGACGCCGCGCTCGTGCGCGTAGTCGACGACCTGCTTCGTCACCGCGACGTTGGCCTCGAAGTCCAGCGGCGTCTTGGCGTCCTCGCCCAGCGAGCCGTCCATCATCACGCTCGTGAAGCCGAGCTCGATCGCGCTGATGCAGGTCTCGGGCGAGTTGCCGTGGTCCTGGTGCAGGGCGACGGGGATGTCTGGGTACGTCTCGGTCGCCGCGAGCATCATGTGGTAGAGGAAGTTGTCGCCGGCGTAGGAACGAGCACCACGCGAAGCCTGGACGATCACCGGCGACTGGGTCTCCTGCGCGGCCTCCATGATCCCCTGGATCTGCTCCAGGTTGTTGACGTTGAAGGCCGCGACGCCGTAGCCGCCGGCGGCGGCCTCGTCTAGCAGCTGACGCATGGTCACCAACGGCATACGGTCATCCTCCTGCGGAGTCGATGTCGGGTGCGGGGGTGCTTTCCACGATCCGGCGGTAGGAGCCGGGGCTGATGATCAGCGACTGGGTGGAGATCCAGCCGGGGGCCATGCGACGCGGTGCCCCGAGCATCGTTCCGCCGGTGATGCCGCAGGCGGCGAAGATCGCGGGCCCGCGGATGAGGTCGTCGACGCCGAGGATCTCGTCGAGCGAGATGCCGGCGGCGATGATCGCCTCGCGCTCCTCGTCTCGCTGCGGCGCCAGGCGCGTCTGCATGCCGCCGCCGAGGACCTTCACCGCACAGGCGGCCATGATGCCCTCCGGCGTGCCGCCGACGCCCATGAGCATGTCGACGCCGGTGCCCGGCAACAGCGCGAACATCGCGCCCGCCACGTCGCCGGCGCTGGGCATGATCACGATGACGCCCATCGCCCGCAGCCGCTTGGCGAGCTCGACGTGGCGCGGCTTGTCGAGCAGCAGCACGCGCATCTCGTCGACGGGCTTGTCGAGTGCCTTGGCGACGCTCTCGACGTTCCACTCGGAGCTCTCGCGCAGGTCGATCGCGTCGCTCGCGGCGCGGCCGACGACGAGCTTGTCCTGGTAGAGGCCCGGGCCTGGCGACCAGAGGCAGCCCTCACCGGCGAACGCGATCGTCGCCAGCGAGCCGGGCAGGCCGTTGGCGCACAGGTCGGTGCACTCGACCGGATCGACGGCGATGTCGAAGCGCGGGCCGTCGCCGTCGCCGAGCTCCTCGCCGTTGAAGAGCATCGGGGCGTTGTCCTTCTCGCCCTCGCCGATGATGACCCTGCCCAGGCCGTGGGCGTCGCCGAGGATCTTGCGCATGGCCTCGGTGGCGGCGCCGTCGGCGGCCTTGCCGTCGCCGGAACCGGCGTGCTTGTAGGCCGCGAGTGCGGCGGCGCGGACGGCGCTCAGCGCGAGCTGCTCGAGGCTGGCAGGCAGTCCATCCGCGTCGCGGGCGGCGCTGACCGGATCCTCGACGAGAGACACCGCTACATCCTGGCCCTCGCTGACATTGGATTCAAGCGAAATGTTAGGCCCTTTCCAATGGGTAATGTCTATGGACGTCGGCATTCTCGGCCGGCACGCTCGTATCTTCGCACCGATGCTGTTTCGCCAGGCGACTCACGACGACGTGGGCTGCGCCGCTACCTCGTGGGCGACGAGCGGGCGGTGTCGCGGCCGTCGTCTACCCGCTTCGAGATCGATGCTCGCAGGACGTGCACGACTGCCGGACGAGACGAGCGCGAGACCCGCTCCTACCTGTCCCACCAGTCGCCGCGCTTCTCGCGGTAGCGCTTCAGGCGGCGTAGCAGCCACTCGAGCGTGTCCTGCACGCGTTGGAGGGCGACCTCCTTGGCGAGTGCAACGCCGTTGAGCGGCTTGATCGGCGCCAGCGGGGCAGCGCCGTCGGGCGACTGCGTGCCGCCGCCCCCCTCCCCCGTCACCCGCGCAGCTCCTCGAGCGCGTCCGGGGTGTCGACGTCGGCCGGCGAGCAGAGGTGGCTGCACTCGATCGGGTAGGCGCCGATCGCTTTGAGCACCTCGCGCGCGCCGACGTCGCCCCGCAGCGTGGCGATCTGCGCGAAGTACTCCCGGCCCAGCACGACCGGGTGCCCCGGCTGGCCGTCGTACACGGCGCGTGCCCGAGCGCGTGTGCCGTGTCGGGCCGCGATGTCCACGAAGCGCGCGATCACCTGCGGCGTGATCCGCGGCATGTCGCCGAGCGTCAGCACCGCGGCCTCGGCATCGGCGACCGCCTCGATGCCGCAGCGCAGCGACGCCGCCTGGCCGGCGGCCCAGTCGGCGCAGACGACCGGCTCGGCGTCGCCGAAGTCGACGCCCGCGAGGATCTCGTCGGAGCGGGCACCGAGGACGACGACGATCCGCTCGATCGCCGGCACCGCCTCGATCGCGCGCAGGGCGTGCTCCAGCAGCGGGATCCCGTCGAGCTCGGCCAGCTGCTTGGCGCCGGCGCCGAAGCGTGACCCGGATCCCGCCGCCAGAACGACGCCTGCGATCACGCTCCGACGGCCGTCGTCAGCGCGCGCCGCGTCAGCACGCGCGCGAGGTGGCGCTTGTAGTCCGGGGTGGCGTTGAGGTCGCCGAGCGGACTCGTGCCCTCCGCCGCGAGCTGGGCCGCGGCCTCGATGTGCTGCGCGTCGCACGGCTGGCCGCGCAGCGCGTCCTCCGCCGCGCTCGCGCGCAGCGGCGTCGAGGCCATGTGCGTCAGGCCGATCCGCACGTCCTCGCAGACGCCGTCGGTGACTTTGACGAGCGCGCAGACGCCGACCATCGCCCAGTCCTCGGCGCGACGGTTGAACTTCTCGTAGCCGTAGCCGTAGCCCACGAAGGCCGGCAGGCGCACCTCGGTGAGCACCTCGCCGTGGGCGACGGCCGTCGTCAGGTAGCCCTCGAACATGTCGCTCGCCGCAACCTCACGCTCGCCGTCCGGCCCGCGCAGCGTGACCGAGCCGTCCATCGCCAGCACCATCGCCGGGAAGTCGGCGGCCGAGTCGCCGTGGGCGAGCGAGCCGCCGATCGTGCCGCGATTGCGAACCTGCTGGTCGGCGATCTTCTTCGCCACCGCGGAGATGAGCCCCATGTCCTCGCGGGCCTGCAGCTCCGAATGGCGCGTCAGCGCACCGATCCGGTAGGTGTCGTCACCCGTCTGGATGCCGCGCAGGTCGTCGAGCCTGCGCATGTCCACGAGCAGGCTCGGCGCCGCGAAGCGCAGCTTCATGAGCGGCAGCAGCGAGTGCCCGCCGGCCAGGAGCTTGGCGTCCTGCCCCCCGTCGGCCAGCAGCGAGATCGCGTCGTCGACCGACGACGCGACCGCGTAGTCGAACTCGGCGGCGATCATGCGGCACCTCCTTCGGGGATCGTGGGTCCGGAGCCGGCTGAGCCTTCGCCCTGCTCGGGCAGCGCCCGGCCCTGCTCGGTGTCCCGCGGGCCGTCGCCGCGCCCGCGCGCCTCCTCGAGCGCCTGCCACACGCGCAGCGGCGTGAGCGGCATGTCGATGTACGAGATGCCCTCGTGGCGCAGCGCGTCGATGACCGCGTTGACGATCGCCGGCGTTGCCGCGATCGTGCCGGCCTCGCCGATGCCCTTCACGCCGAGCGAGTTCGACGGCGACTTCGTCTCCGTGCGGTCGGTCTCGAAGCTCGGGACGTCGGCGGCCGTCGGCAGCGCGTAGTCGACGAACGTGCCGGTGACGAGCTGACCGCGCTCGTCGTAGACGACCTGCTCGAAGATCGCCTGGCCGATCCCGTGCACGACGCCGCCGTGCACCTGGCCGTCGATGAGCATCGGGTTGACCGCCGGCCCGCAGTCGTCGACCGCGACCCAGCGCACGACGTCGACCTTGCCGGTCTCCCGGTCGACGTCCACCACGCACACGTGCGTGCCGAACGGGAACACGAAGTTCGACGGGTCGTAGATGAGCGTCTGGTCGAGGCCCATCTCCATGCCGTCGGGCATCTTCGTGGCGTCGATGTACGCGCAGCCTGCGACCTCGGCGAGCGTCATGCCCGACTCGGGATCGCCGCGCAGCGAGAACTTGCCGTTGACGACCTCGACGTCGGCGACGTTCGCCTCGAGGTTGTGCGCGACGATCGCGCGGCATTTCTCGGCGATCTTCTCGGCCGCGTGGGCCGCCGCGACGCCGCCGATCGCCAGCGAGCGCGACCCGTAGGTGCCCAGCCCCATCGGGCCCGTCGCGGTGTCGCCGTGGATGACCTCGACGACGCTCGGATCGGTGCCGAGGCGATCGGCGACGATCTGCGCGAAGCCGGTCTCGTGGCCCTGGCCGTGCGGGGAGGCGCCGGTGAAGACCGTCACCGATCCGGTCGGATGGACGCGCACGAGGGCCGACTCGTAGAGGCCGATCCCGAGGCCGAAGCCACTCGGACCGACCGCCCGCGACGGCGCCAGGCCGCAGATCTCGGTGTACGTGGAAAAGCCGACACCGCGCAGGATGCCTTTCTCGCGCAACGCGGCCTGCTCGGCGCGGAACGAATCCATGTCGACGATCTCGAGGGCACGGTCCAGCGCCGCCTCGTAGTTGCCCGAGTCATACGTGATGCCGTACGGCGTCTCGTACGGGAACTGGTCGGCCTTGATGAAGTTCTTGCGACGGATCTCGATGGGGTCCATCCCCAGCTCCTGCGCGAGCTGCTCGATCGTGACCTCGAGCATGTGCGTCATCTCCGGGCGTCCCGCTCCGCGGATCGCGTCGGTGAAGAACTTGTTCGTGATCACGCCGGTGATGTCGGTCTGCACGACGGGGATCGCGTAGCAGCCGGTCATCACGAACGCCCCGAGCTCCGGGATCATCGGCGTCAGCAGCCCGAAGTAGGCGCCGAGGTCCTGGATGATGTTCGCGTGGAACGCCGTGATCTTGCCGTCGCGCGTGGCGCCCATCCGCACGTAGTCGACCTGGTCGCGGCCGTGGTGTGAGACCGCCATGTTCTCCGAGCGCGTCTCGATCCACTTCACCGGGCGGCCCAGCTTGCGCGACGCCCACGCGCACATCGTCTCCTCGGCGGTGATCTGCAGCTTGCTGCCGAACCCGCCGCCGACCTCCGGGGCGATGACGCGCACCTTGTCCTCGCTGATGCCCATCTGCACGGCGTAGAAGAGCCGCAGCAGATGCGGCACCTGCGTCGAGGACCAGACGGTCAGCTGCCCGCCGCGGAACTCGGCGATGACGCCGCGCGTCTCCATCGCCCCGCCCGCGGTGCGGTGGTTGACGATGCGCCGCTCGACGACGACCTCGGAGTTCGCCAGCGCCTCCTCGATGTCGCCGCCGCCGCCCATGGTCCAGTGGTGGGCCTTGTTCGTGCCGAGCGACTCGTGGACGATCACCTCGTCCTTCAGCGCCGCTTCAACGTCCACGACGACCGGCAGCGGCTCGTACTCGACGTCGACCTCGTTGACGGCGTCGGCCGCCGTGTACTTGTCGTCGGCGATCACGAGCGCGACCGCGTCGCCGACGTGGACGACGCGCCCGCGTGCGACCGGCCAGCGCTCGGGTGTCTTGACCTCGACGCCGGGTGGCGCCCAGGCCATCGGGAGCGGGGCCGCCAGATCGCTCATGTCCTCGCCGGTGAAGACGGCCTTGACGCCGGGCCGTGCGAGCGCCCGCGACGCGTCGATCGACAGGATCTTCGCGTGGGCCTCGGGCGAGCGGACGACCGACGCGTGCAGCATGCCCGGCAGGGCGAGGTCGTCGACGTAGGTCGCGCGGCCCGTGATCAGGCGCGGGTCCTCTTTGCGGCGCAGCGACTGGCCGACGTGCTTGGTGGGCGGAACGTCGATCGTCGTCATGCCGCGACGCTCCGCGTGGCCTCGGCGGCCGCCTGGACGGCCTTGACGATGTTCTCGTATCCCGTGCAGCGGCAGAGGTTGCCCTCCAGGCCGTGGCGGACCTCGTCCTCCGTGATCGGCCCGTCGCCCGTGCGGCGGGCGAGCAGGTCGGCAGCGGCCATGATCATGCCGGGGGTGCAGTAGCCGCACTGCAGGCCGTGCTCGGCCCAGAAACCCTCCTGCAGCGGATGCAGCGTGCCGTCCGCTCCCGCCATGCCCTCGATCGTCGTGATCTCCGCTCCGTCGCACTGGACGGCGAGGACCGTGCAGGTCTTCGCGGATTCACCGTTGACGAGGCATGTACAGGCCCCGCAGTTGGATGTGTCGCAGCCGACGTGCGTGCCGGTCAGCCCGAGCTCGTCGCGCAGGTAGTGAACGAGCAGCATCCGCGCCGGCACCTCAGACGCATGTGCTTCCCCGTTGACGGTCACCTGCAGGGGCACCGTCGCTCCCATGCTCACCCTCCTTCTTTCGAAATGCCCTTCAAGACTCTTCGCATCCGAATGCGGATCGGATGCAGTCAGCGCAGCTACCTACCCAGCAGCGGGCGCGCCATGCTCCGGCGTGCGAGCCCGGCGCGTCGCAAGCACGATGCCGGCGACGATGACCGCCACGCCTGAGAGCTGCACGAGCGCCGGGTCCTCGCCGAGCAGGACGATTCCCAGCAGGACCGAGCCGACGGGTTGCACGGTCAGGACGATTGACGTCAGCGACGCCTGCAGACGCGGCAGCGCGACGACGATGAGCAGCCAGCCGAGCACCTGCGACGTGAGCGCGAGCGTCAGCAGCCACCCGTGCGCCGGCCAGCTCGGCACGAGGTCGACTTCGCCGAGCGCGGCGCCCGCGACGATCGCCACGATCGTCGCGACAAGCGTCGCTTCGAACAGGGGCCCGGCCGGCCGGCGCAGGTCGCGCCCGGCGTGACGCAGCACGAGGATGAAGCCGGTGTAGGCGACGGCGGTCAGCACGCCATACAGGGCGCCGAGCACGGGATCGTCGCCGTAGGCCTCCTCGCCGACGACCCCCGAGATGAGCACGGCGCCGACGAACACGAGCGGCACGGCGAGCGCGACGTTGCGCGACGGCCGCTCGCCGAGCAGCGCCCAGGCGGCGATCGCGACGAACACGACCTGCAGGTTGGCGAGCACTGTCGCCAAGCCCGCCCCGACGTCGGCGATCGCGTGGTGCCAGAGAATCAGGTCGGCCGCGAAGAACGTGCCGGCGATCGCGGCGTGGCGCCAGTGGCGCGCCGCCGGCGGTCCGAAGCGTCGGCGTTCGCGCATCGCCAGCAGGCCGAGCACGGGCAGCGCGTAGCCGCAGCGAAAGACCGCCGCGCTCGAGGGGCTGACGCCGGCGAGGTCGACGAGGATCGCCGAGAAGGCGATCGCGAGCGCCCCGGCCAGCGCGGCGAGCGCGGGACGCTGCGTCAGGGCGTTACGGATGGGCGGCGCTGTCGAGGGCTTGGTTGACGAGAGCGTCGGCGCCGGCGTTCTGCGCCCGGGGGACCGAGCGGATCGACCAGCGCTCGAAGCCGTCCAGCGCCTGCAGCGCGGCCGCATGCAGCGGCTTCATGTCGGGGTGCTTGACCTTGTACGCGCCGTTGACCTGCTTGGCGACGAGCTCGGAGTCGTTGACGACCTCGACCTCGCTGGCTCCCAGGGCGCGCGCGTGCTGCAGGCCGAGCAGCAGGCCGCGGTACTCGGCGACGTTGTTCGTCGCGATCCCGATCGCCTCGGCGACCTCGTCGAGCACCTCCCCGTCCGGTGTCGAGATCACGGCGCCGGCGGCGGCCGGCCCCGGGTTGCCACGCGCGCCGCCGTCGACGTGCACGACGACCTTCATCGCGGCTCCGGCTCAGCCCGGTTCGATGCGCGGAAACTCGCCCGGCACTCGCTGGCGGCGGCGGTCGCGCTGCTCGCGCTGCTCCTTGGCCGCCGCGTCGTCGCTGGGGCCGCGTCGCTCGGACTTGCGGCGGTCGACGATGACCGTCACGTTCTCGTCGTCGGCGTAGTACGCCGTGAGCTTGTCGAACAGCTCGGCTTCCAGTGCCTCCGGGACGACGCAGTAGATCATGGACCCAGACTAGAGAAGCGCGGGCTCAGGCAGCAAGGACAAGGCGTCCACGGTCGTCCGCGACGGCATTGGCCAGCTGTTCGGCTTCGGTCAGCTCCGAGAGCTCCGCGCCCTGGCCGAGCACGCGGACCCCGGCGGCCTCGTCGGCCAAGTCGACCTCGTAGCGATACCAGCACAGCTCCCAGCCGACGACGATCGAGACGATCGCGCCCTCGACTTCGGAGGGCAGCACGCTGACGATCGGCGTGCCGAGCGAGCGCGCGACGCCGGCGATCCGCCGCGGATGCGTGCTGAGGTTGAAGACGTCCAGGGCGCGCGCCATCTTGAGGTCGGCATTCGTCGGCACCGCGTGGACGTGGCGCGGCTCACGCGACTCGAGCGCAAGGGGTGGCGCCGCATCGGCCTCGCGGGGTGCGCGGTCGTCGGTGACCACGAGCTCGTCGTGCTCGACGGGCGTCGTCACGTGCGTGCCGGGCACGATCCGGTCGACGTTGGAGGAGATGCGACGGCGATACGGCAGCTCGACCTCTGCCGGCGGGGCGCGGCGCGGGGGCTTGAGCCGGCCGAGCAGCGAGCGGCCGTGGCGCGGGCCGTTGCGCCGCACTCCGAGGGCGTTGTCGGCGCCCTCGCGGATCCAGCCCTCGTTGGCGGCGCGCGCAGTGCACAGCTCGCACACCATCCGGCGCGAGCCGTTGGCGATGAACGCGTCGGCGTGCTCACCGCGCAGGAGCGTGCGGCCGCACACGTCGCAGGCGATGGCGGCGCGGCTCGTCGTGATCGACTTTCGCTCCATGCTCGCCGTCAGGGTACCGGCCGCGCGGGCTGCGCAGCCCGGCGGTCAACCGCTGTTCGATGGACCGACGTGCTTGGCCAGCCACGTCACGAACGGCCGTGTCGCGTCGAGCTGCGCGCGCACCTGGTCGCGGCAGCGCTCGTCGTGCAGCCACGGCTCGAGCGGGTGGCGGGCGAACAGCGTCAGGTTCTTCAGGCGCAGCCGCTGTACGCGCGGATGGGCGGCGGGGTAGCCGCGCGGCGCGCGCTTGAGCTGTGGCTCGACGAGCTCCATCCCGGCCTTCTGCGCCTCGTCGACGGCGC
>DASZDB010000664.1:0-8412 GCA_035942495.1 Solirubrobacteraceae bacterium | reverse complement strand
GGCGTCCCCTACGTCCACATCCCGGTGACCGCCGAGACCAAGCAGGAGGCCGAGCGCCGCCAGCTCGAGCTGCTGACGGGCAACTTCGACCTCGTCGTCATGGCGCGCTACATGCAGATCCTGTCGGGCGCGTTCCTGGCGGCGGTCGCCGTGCCGGTCATCAACATCCACCACTCCTTCCTGCCGGCCTTCGCCGGCGCCGCTCCGCACGAGCAGGCGCACGAGCGCGGCGTGAAGCTCGTCGGCGCGACCGCGCACTACGCGACCGAGGAGCTCGACCAGGGGCCGATCATCGAGCAGGACGTCGTGCGCGTCACGCACCGCCTCTCGGCCGCGGAGCTCGAGCGCCGCGGCGCCGACGTCGAGCGCACGGTCCTCGCCCGTGCCGTGCAGTGGCACTGCGAGGACCGCGTCGTGCGCGACGGCGAGCGGACGGTCGTCTTCTAGGCTCCGTCAGCCGGTGTCGCGTTGCGAACGCGGCAGCGCGACGAGCCGGTGATCGGAGGTGAACAGCCGTCGCACCGCCCCGAGCGCCGTCACCGCGGTCGTCGTGGCGACACCGCCGAGGATGAGGTACATCAGCGCGAGCTGGACGAGGACCGCGTCGAGCGGGTCGACGCCCGCGAGGATCAGGCCCGTCATCGCGCCCGGCAGGAACACGATCCCCAGCGCCTTCGTGTTCTCGATCTGCGGCGACAGCGCCGTGCGCATGACGCCGCGCAGGATCGGCCGCGACGCGACCACCCACGGCTGGCCGAGCGCGAGCCGCGCCTCAACCTCGGCGCGTTGCTCGGACAGCGCCTCGACCAGCCGCTCGGCGACGACGATCGCCGACTTCATCGAGTTGCCGATCAGCATCCCCGCGACCGGCACGAGCGTCGTTCCGCGCACCGGGAAGATCCCGAGGCCGAACGCGACGGCGAAGCCGACGATGGCCGTGACGCCGTTCGCGGCGAGCCCGATCCAGAACAGCCCGGGCACGGCGGGCGCGCGGCGCTTCACCGTGGCGGCGGCGAAGACGACGATGCCGACGACCCACACCCACGACCATACGAGCGGCGTGTCCGGGTCGATGATGATCGCCAGCGCCGCGCCGACGATCAGCAGCTGCACGAGGCCGCGGCCCACCGACACGACGAGGTCGCGCTCCAGGCGCAACCTCAGGCGCAGGCTGATCGCGAACGCGACCACGACGAGCACGAGCGAGGCGGCGAGCCCGATGAAGCCGATGTCGCCGGCGCTATCCATCGCCGAGCACCTCCTGCGCGGAGCCCTCACGATCGACGCGCCCAGCCGCGAGCAGCAGCACGCAGTCCGCGAGGCGACGCATCTGCTCCTCGGAGTGCGAGACCCAGACCACCGGCGTGCCATCGCGGACCAGCTGCTTCGCAAGCCGTTCGAGCACGTCCGTCGCCTGCGCGTCGAGCGCCGACGTCGGCTCGTCCATGAGCATCACGTGCGGGTTCGTCGCGAGCGCGCGCGCGAGGCACGCGCGCTGCGCCTCGCCGCCCGACAGCTCATTCGCGTCGCGCGCGAGGAACGTCGCTGCCAGGCCGACGCGCTCGAGCAGCTCGGCCCCGCGGAGCTCGTCGCAGTCGCGGTCGGCCTCGCGCAGGTTGTCGAGCACGGTCCCGGCGAACGTCACCGGGCGCTGGAAGACCATCGCGACCTCGCGGCGAAGCTTGAGCGGGTCGCGCAGCGCAACGTCCTCGCCGCGATGGCGGACGGTCCCCTCCGACGGGACCTCGAGTCGGTTGCACAGCCGCAGCAGCGTCGACTTGCCCGAGCCCGAGGGGCCCGCGACGACGGTCAGGCCGCCGGGGGGCAGCCGCGCATCGAGCTCGTGCAGTCGCCGCGCCTCGGGTGGGCCGACGCTGACCGATTCGAACGCGAACAGCGACTCCCCTTCGGGCACCGGGCCAGTATCCCCTGCCCGGGTGTTGCGGCGAACGCGCCAGTTGTAGTTGCACGCGCAACCATCTACACTCCGCGGACTTGTTCAGGCCGCAGACCCGCCGCATCGCCGCCCTGTTTCGTCCCTACAAGGGGCGGCTCGGCACCGTGCTGCTGCTGATCGCGATCAGCGCCGGGCTCGGCATGGTCACGCCGTTTCTGCTGCGTGACGTCCTCGACCACGCCATTCCGGAGGGCGATACGACGCTCCTGAGCTGGCTCGTGGGCGGGATGGTGGTCATCGCGATCGCGACGAGCGTGATCTCCGTCGGTCAGACGTGGCTGTCGAACGTCGTCGGTCAGAGCGTGATGCACGACCTGCGCGCCGCCGTGTACCGCCACCTGCAGCGCCTGTCGCTCGCGTTCTTCACGCGCACGCGCACCGGCGAGGTTCAGTCGCGTATCGCCAACGACATCGGCGGGGTGCAGAACGTCGTCACGTCGACGGCGACCTCGATCGTCTCCAACGTCACGACGGTCCTCGCGACGGTCGTCGCCATGCTCCTGCTCGACTGGCGCCTGGCCGCGTTCAGCCTCGCGCTGTTGCCGTTCTTCGTGTGGCTCACCCACCGCGTCGGCAACGAGCGCCGCCGGATCACCTCCAAGAAGCAGGGCCGACTCGCCGATATGAGCGCGCTCGTCGCGGAATCGCTGTCGGTGTCCGGGATCCTGCTGGGCAAGACGATGGGCCGCTCCAACGAGCTGGCGCAGCGCTTCGCCGCCGAATCCGCCGAGCTCGCGGACATCGAGGTGCAGTCGCGGTTGGCCGGCCGCTGGCGGATGGAGTCGGTGCAGATGAGCTTCGCGATCATGCCGGCGCTCGTCTACCTCTTCGCCGGGATCGCGATCGCGGGCGGCTCCGCCGAAATCACGATCGGCACCGTCGTCGCGTTCACGACGCTGCAGACGCAGCTGCTGCGCCCGCTGCGTTCCCTGCTGAACGTCGGCGTCGAGATCCAGGCATCACGCGCCCTGTTCGACCGGATCTTCGAGTACCTCGACCTGCCCGTCGAGATCACCGAGCGCGTCGACCCGGTCACGCTGGGCGAGGGGGCCGCTGCGGCGGGGATCACGGGCGAGGTGCGCTTCGAGGACGTGTCCTTCCGCTACGAGGACGAGGGCACGCAGACCCTCGACGGCATCGATCTCGTCGTCGCGCCGGGCACGACGACCGCGATCGTCGGTGAGACCGGCTCGGGCAAGACGACGCTCGGCTACCTCGTCGCGCGCCTGTACGACGTCACCGGCGGGCGGGTGACGATCGACGGCGTCGACGTGCGCGACCTGTCGTTCGCGTCGCTCGCGGCGACCGTCGGGCTCGTCTCGCAGGAGACGTACCTCTTTCACGCGACGATCGCCGAGAACCTGCGCTTCGCGCGACCCGGCGCGACGCGCCAAGAGCTGATCGATGCCGCCCGCGCCGCCCAGATCCACGCGCTGATCGCGTCGCTGCCGGACGGCTACGACACGGTCGTCGGCGAGCGCGGCTACCGCTTCTCGGGTGGGGAGAAGCAACGCATCGCCATCGCTCGGACGGTGCTGCGCAACCCGCCGGTGCTCGTCCTCGACGAGGCGACGAGCGCGCTGGACTCCGAGACCGAGCGCGCCGTGCAGGAGGCGCTCGACCGACTCGCGGAGGGCCGCACGACGATCGCGATCGCCCACCGCCTGTCGACGATCCGCGACGCCGACGAGATCGTCGTGCTCGACCGCGGGCAGATCGTCGAGCGCGGCACGCACGACGAGCTCATGCTCGAGGGCGGCCGTTACGCCCAACTCGTGGCGGGCGGCGCCGCACCCACCGGCGCGCTCGCCGAGGCCTAGCCGCTCAGAAGCGCAGGACGGCCGCGATGTCGGCGTGCTCGCGCAGCTCGGCGACATGGTGGCGCACCGGCAGTACCTCGGCGGACTGCGCGATCGCGTCCTCGATCGCCTTCTCCAGGACGACCGGGTCGGGCGGGTCGAACTCCTCGCTGTACAGCAGCGTCTCGACACGCGCCTGCTCGAGCATCGCAAGGACGTCGGGAGCGCCCGCGACGGCGCGGTCGCCGCGGCCCAGGCGCTCGGCGAGCCGGTCGAGCACCTCGCGCTCGTGGCGGCGCTCGTGCGCGACGAAGCAGTGCAGCGCGGCGCGGCGGATCGCCTCGGGCGCCGCGGCCTCGGGGTCGACCTCGGCCTCGAAGCGGCCGGCCAGCCGCTCGCGGGACGGGGTGCTCATGATCGCCTCGAACCGCGCGGTGGACTCCTCGGGGCCGCCGATCAGCACGCGCTCGTAACCGCCGCCGGCGAGATGCTCGTCGAGGCGCCGCGCGACCTCCTTGAAGTTGGCGTCGACCTCGTGCTCGACCCAGCGCTGGTTGTCGCTCGGCCCCCGCCGGCGGGTCGGCCCGACGACGTCGTGCGAGATGCCGTCGAGCTCCTCGAGGCCGTCAGTGCTGCCGTGCAGGAAGCGCGCGTGGCGGCTGTCGAGCACGACGACGAGCCAGTCGCGCAGGTCGGCCGCGGTGACCAGCGGCGTGACGTACGGCGAGTCGTCGATGACGACCTGCGAGCGTGAGGCGCGCGGCAGCGTGAACGCCTCGAACAGCCCGGCCGCGTCGGCGGCGATGATTGCCGCGCCGCTGCCCCCGCCCTGCGGCGAGAAGTCCCGCAGAAACGACCGGGCGCGTTCGAGGTCGGCGCGCAGCGACATCTTGCCGCGGTGGTCGGTGTCGCAGGCCTCGATGCGCTTGTGGGCCTCGTCGAGCACCGACGTGTACGCCGACGCACGCGCTGGGTGGGTGCCGAAGCGCGCCGGATCGAGGTCGATGTAGAGGCTGAGCACGGGCACGCCGGGCCGCCGGTCGGCGAGGAGGCGCAGGCGCCGGCCGACGGGACGCGCGTCGGTGCGAGTTGCCGCGGAGGACTCCATCCGGCGGCCGGATACCCGCCCTCGCCACGCGTCACACAACGCGCTATCATCCTAATACCGATCGTTTATTGCCAGTTTCGACAAACGGGAACGCGCACATGGTTCATTCGCAATTGCCTTGGTGGATCGGCGGGCCGCTTCTCGGCCTCTGCGTCGTCGCGATGCGCTGGCTCATGAACGAGCGCCTCGGCGTCATGGGCGGGTGGATCGATCTCGTGACCACGGTGTCGCAGCGGCGGCTGTCCTTCGGCCCGTTCGGTTGGATGCTCATCGGCCTGATCGCCGGCGCCGCACTGTTCGCGCTCGCCGCGGGCGGCCCTGACTTCCACGGCTACGGCTGGCTGACGGACACCTTCAGCGGCACGAGCGGCACCGTGCTCATCATCGCGATCCTGCTCGCCAGCGGGCTGCTGATCGGCCTGGGCGCGAAGATCGCCGGCGGCTGCACCTCGGGCAACGGCCTGAGCGGCAACGCGATGCTCTCGCCCGCGAGCTTCGTCGCCACGATGACGTTCTTCGTCACCGCGATCGTCGTCACGTTCATCACGCAGGCGCTGATCTCATGAGCACGCGCGTCGCTGCGGGCGTCATCGGCGTGGTCTTCGGCGTCGTCCTGTCGTGGTCGGGCATGACCAGCCCGGTGGTCATCCGGGAGGGCCTGCTCTTGCAGGATCCCTACCTCTTCCTGTTCTTCGCCGGCGCGATGCTGACTGCCGTCGTCGGGACGCGGATCCTGCGCGTTCGCGCGCCGCGCGCGCTACTGACCGGCGAGACGGTGCAGTGGGAGACCGTGCAGCCCGAGCGCCGCCACATCGTCGGCAGCGCGCTGTTCGGCATCGGCTGGGGCGTCGCGGGCGTCTGCCCCGGGCCGATCGCCACGCAGCTGGGCCAGGGCATCGCCTGGGGCATCCCGACGACGATCGGGCTCGTCGTCGGGATCGTGCTGTTCGGCCGCCTGCAGCGACGCGCCGAACGCGCACCCGCCGGCACGCCGGTGGCCGCGTTCATCCCGTCGCCCGTGGCGGCGGACGCGACCGCGTAGCGCCGGGTCTCGCCACGCCGGGCGGCGCGCCGACGAACACGCGCGGCGGGGACGCGCGTGCCAACTTCGGGTGCCAACCGTAGGTGCCGGTGCTGCCGGGTATCTACCATTTCCTCGGCCAGCGATCAGGGGAACGACGCCGCGCACATGACATCCCGAAGGACCCACCTGGCCGTGCTCGGTGCGGCGCTGCTCGCACTCGGCGGCTGCGGCGGCGGGGACGACACGGCATGCACCGCCAAGCCCGGCGAGACACCGGGCAGCGTCGATGCGCCCGCGGACTGTCCGGTGAGCTCCGTGATCGCGGTCGACGCCACCGGCGCGCTGCAGGACAAGGCTCTCGCGCGCGACATGGGGTCGGCCGCGGTGCGGGCGGCCGAGCACACGATCACGGCCGGCGGGCACCTGCGGATGGTCGTCTTCGCGGGCGACGCGAACTCCGTCGAGGTCATCTACGACGACCGGGTGCCGACGCTCGAAGAGCTCGACGAGACCCGTCGCGGCCCGACCGAGCACGACCTGCGCCGCGCGCTGGGTGCGACGATCGACAGCGCCCTAGGCGTCATCGACGAGGATCCTGCGCTCGAGGCGCGCGTGCGGACGCTGACGCGCGGCGGCGGCTCGGACATCGCGCGCGCGGTGCGCAACGCGCTGCGTGACGCCAAGCAGGAGTCCGGCGCCGCGGCGGTGACGATCGTCTCCGACGGGGCGCAGGACAGCGACCAGCTCGTGCTCAAGCGTCGCCTGGAGGCGGGCGACTCGAGCAGCCGTCTCGGCTCGCAGCTCGCTGCGCTGCTGGGCAGCGCCGACGGCGTCGACGTGCTGCAGGCCGTCGGCCTGGGGCGGCTGCCCGGCCGCGTCAACCAGAGCGCGGCCCGCACCGACCAGCTCGTGGAGGTCTGGATGACGGCCTGCGAACGGACCGGCGCAGCCAACTGCGAAACGACGACGGAGCTATAGAGGCGACGCGAGGAACGACCCGGTGAACCCCGAGGACACGACAGGCGAGCTCGATCCGCAGGACGATACGACGCAGCAGTCCGCCCTGCCGCAGGCGGCGCAGGAGGCCGAGCCCGAACGTGTCGCCGCGGCCGCCGTGCCGCCACCGCTGCTGGCGATTCCCGGCTTCGGCGAGCCGAGCGAGTCGACCGCGCAGGGCGAGCGGCCGGTCGCCGATGGCACGCCGCCGGCGCCGGACCTGGCCGAGGGGCGCCGCACGCAGGCGCTGCACCCGCGCGACGACGCCGACCGCGTCCGCGGCAACATCGTCGCCGAGAGCATCGCGCAGCATGCCGACCATCTGATCGGTTCGCGGCTGGGCCCGCTCATGGAGCGCGCCGTGCGCGTTCGCACGCTCGACGACGATCTCATCGCGGCCAGCGCCGCCGCCGAGCAGATCGAGATGGCGCCCGGTGAGGCGCCGCCCGGGCCGCCGCCGGCGACGATGCGCGGCCGGATGTCCGCGCGCCTGGCGGCCGGTGGCGGCCTGCTCGCGCTGTTCTTCGCTGTCGGGATTGCCGAGGCGCTGTTCGCCTATGACGGCTTCCGTGAGCTCGCGCGCTTCCGCTCGAGCGACCCCGAGCTGCTGCGCGAGGGCGCCCCTGCCCTGTCGGCGCTGGTCATCGCGCTGCTGATCGCGATCGGCCAGAAGGCCGTCGGCAAGAACCTGCGGCTGGCTCATGCGAAGGATCCGCAGCCGGTCGCCGAAGGTCGCCGCCCGCTGCTGGACCGCGATCTGTCGCGAACCGCCCGCTACGCCGTGGCGGTCGCGATCATCGTCACCGGCCTGGCGCTGTGGTACGGCGTGCAGAGCGCGCGGACGACGGCCAACAACGCGGCCGCCGCCCGCCAGCAGGCCAATCAGGCGGCCGGCGCACGCGGCGCCGCTGCCGAGCGCCTGACGCAGAACACGCAGCCGTCGGCCGCCGAGCCCGGCGTCTACTTCCTCGTGTCGGCGGCGGTGTTCCTGCTCGGGATCGGCGTCGCCTACCTGCTCGTCGATCCGGTGCGCGAGGCGCGCGAGCGCCAGCGCAGGCGCGACGCGGACACGCTCGAGCATCGCGACCGGATCCGTGCGGAGCTCGCCTCCGAGGTCGGCGCGCTTGTCGCCCAGCGCGCGGAGATCGCCACGACGGTCGCCAACGCCAGGCGCCAGATGTACCAGGAGGCGGCGCTGCACCCGGAGGTCGGCTTCCTGCGGCGGGCCGACCAGTTCCCGCACCTCTACGGGACGTGGAGCCCGCGCGTGGACACGCCGTTTCGCGGCATGCCCGCGGTGGGCGAGGCGCACGACGCGCAGGCCGATCTCGTGCGCAGCGGCGGCCTGACGGTGCCCGACAAGCTCGCCGACGTCGACGCGCTGATCGCGGAGTTGCTCGGCCGCAACGTCGCGGCGCCGAAGAGCCTGCCGGAGTGAGCGGGCCGCGGCAGGCGTCGCCCCCGCGGTCGGGGTCGGGGCCGCGCCAGCCGGCGCCGGCTCGCCGCGTTCCCGGCCGTACGTCGGGCG
>DASZDB010000663.1:0-1722 GCA_035942495.1 Solirubrobacteraceae bacterium | reverse complement strand
CGGCTCGACGTACCGGATGATCCCGTCGATCTTCGCGACCCTCGGGCGCAAGGAGGCCGCGGAGAAGGGCCTCGACGTCAAGAAGACGATCCTCGACTACAAGCACCAGGCGGCGGCAGTGATCGGGATCGCCGGCGCGATCGGCGCGTTCGGCGGCTTTCTCATCAAGGTCGTCTTCCGGCAGGCGTCGCTCGGTGTGTCCGCTGCGGTGAAGGCCGCCGAGACGCCGGCCGAGAAGCTCGCGATCGCGCACGCCCAGGCCGACTGGTCGATCCCGGCGCTGTGGGTGTTTCTCGGCGCCTACGTCGTGTTCGCCGGCATGACGTGGTTCTTCTACCTGCGCAAGAGCTTCGCGACCGACAGGATCCGAAGCTTCGCCCAGGCCTCCGTGTAGCCACACAGCTCTCACACCACCGCTGGGTGGGCGCGGCGGCTCGAGGCCGGCGCCCGCGCGGTCCGATACGCAAGGGCGGGGGCAGGGGGACCGAGCAAGGAAATCACCCGAAGGGCCGGCTCGGTCCCCCCTGCCCCCGCACGGTTACGCTTGCGCCCGCGATGCGGCGACGGCCATCCACCGACGAGCGCGAGCACGAGGACAGCCGCTCGCCGATCGTCCGCCAGTGCGCCCGGATCGCGGACTCGTCGCCGTTCAACATCTTCATCTTCGTGGTGATCATGGCCAACGCGGTCGTGATCGGCCTCGAGACCTACGAGGGCATCGTCCGCGACGCCGGCGGCCTGCTGAACGCGCTCAACGACGTCTTCCTCGCGATCTTCGTCGTCGAGCTGTGCATCCGGCTGATCGGCTTCGGATCGCGGCCGCAGGACTTCTTCAAGAGCGGCTGGAACGTCTTCGACTTCGTCGTCATCGCGGCGTCGTTCACGCCGGGCCTGCGCGAGAACGCGACCCTGCTGCGCCTCGCGCGGCTGGCCCGGGTGCTGCGCATCGTGCGCCTGCTGCCGGACCTGCGCGTCCTGACGATCGCGATCGGCCGCTCGATCCCCGGCGTCATGAGCCTCGGGATCCTCGCGGTGCTCGTCGTGTTCATCTACGGGATGGTCGGCTGGACGATCTTCGACGACCACGCCCCCGCTCAGTACGGGACGATCAGCGAGGCGATGCTGACGCTGTTCGTCACGCTGACGCTCGAGAACCTGCCCGACCAGATCCGGATGGGCCGCGAGCTGTCGGACTGGACGCTCGTGTACTTCATCTCCTACGCCATGGTGGCGGCCTTCCTGATCTTCAACATCCTGATCGGCGTCGTCATCAACTCGCTGGAGGAGGCGCGGGCGATCGAGCACGCGCGCGAGCGGATGGACCGCTACGAGCACGGCGAGACCGCGCCCACCCCCGAGGAGCGGATCGCGACGGTGCGCGAGGCGCTCGACGAGCTCGAGGCCGACCTCAAGCAGCGACCGCCGCCCTAGCGGCCGCGCGGCCGCAGGGTGCGGTCGACGAAGCCGACCACGCGGCGCTCGTACTCACGCGGCATCTAGCCGTGACGGGCGAGGTAGCGGGCGTGCTTCTGGGATGCCGCGCGACCCGGGAACACGATCACCGCGGCGCCGTTGCGCGACGGGATGTACCAGCCGCTGAGCTTCAAGCCCTTGCGGGTCTCCAGCGTGACGGGCTCGTGCGCCGCGCCGAGCTTCGCCGTCGGGATCTCCGCGCGGGTGATGTGCGTGAAGCCGTAGGAGAGGGCGAGCGGAGCGGCCACC
>DASZDB010000662.1:0-3480 GCA_035942495.1 Solirubrobacteraceae bacterium | reverse complement strand
GTGAAGATCGCCGCCGCCCAGTGGATCGCGTCGGCGCGGCCGAGCGCGAGCGCGTGGCTCGAGACCTCCATGACACAGTGCGTGTCGCCCGCCGCGCACATCGCCGCGAACGTCGCCTGCAGGTCGATCGCCTCGGGCGTCGTGCGCGCGACAGCGTGCTCTTCGCCCCCGATCACCGACGTGACGGTGCCAAGCAGGCCGGTCGGCTCGCCGGCGGCCTCGAGCAGCGCGCGCACGAGGTAGGCGCTCGTCGTCTTGCCGTTCGTGCCGGTGACGCCGACCGTGCGCAGTGTCGCCGTGGGGTCGCCGTGCAGCCGCGCGGCGGCGGGCGCCATCGCCGCGCGCACGTCCTCGACGAGCACCTCGGCGACGCCGAGGTCGAGCGGGTGGTCGACGACGAGCGCGACGGCGCCGCGCGCGATCGCGTCGCCGGCGAAGTCATGGCCGTCACGGGTGAACCCGCGCACACAGAAGAACACGGTGCCCGGCCTGACCTGGCGGTTGTCGTAGGCGAGCGCGGTGACCTCGACGTCGGCGACAACGTCCGCAACGGCGCCGCCGAAGAGCTCGCGCAGCGTCATCAACGCGGCCAGGACCGGGTCACTGGATCTCTCGTGGGAGGCTCGGTCGCCGGATGGCGCCAGGATAGTTGCGGACGGGCGGTCGGCGCGTCTGCGCTCAGCCGCGCGGCGCGACGCCGAGGTACGGCAGCGCGAAGCGCATGATCTCCTGGAAGGCGGGCGCCGCGACCTGCGCACCGTAGATCTCGCCCTGCGGCTCGTCGACCATGACCGTCACGAGCAGCTTGGGCTTGCGCGCCGGCGCGAAGCCCGCGAACGAGGCGATGAAGCGCGTCTTGGAGTACTCGCCGGTCTTGCGGTCGATCTTGTTCGCCGTGCCGGTCTTGCCCGCCAGCGAGTAGCCGGGGATCGCGACCTCGCTGGCGCTGCCGCCGGCGTCCACGACGCCTGCGAGCATCGTGCGCAGCTCGGCGGCCGTGCTCGGCTTGATGACGCGCCTGCCCCGCGGCATCGCGACGGGCGCGCCGTCGATCTGCGAGATGATCCGCGGGCGGCGCAGGATCCCCCCGTTGGCGATCGCCGAGTACGCCGTCGCGAGCTGCATCGGCGTCACGGACTCGCCCTGGCCGATCGGCAGGTTGCCCATCGACGAGCCGGAGTAGTCCGACCGCTCGAGCACCTGGCCGGCCTCCTCGCCGGGCAGCTCGATCCCGGTCGCGCGGCCGAAGCCGAAGCGCCGCACCCAGCGATCGAAGCGCGTCGCGCCGAGGCGCTGACCGATGCGCACCGTGCCGACGTTGCTGGACTGCGCGAGGATCTGCGTTGT
Source organism: Solirubrobacteraceae bacterium (assembly GCA_035942495.1). GTDB lineage: Bacteria > Actinomycetota > Thermoleophilia > Solirubrobacterales > Solirubrobacteraceae > CADCVQ01. The sequence continues at coordinate 2,133 of DASZDB010000662.1, read as the reverse complement.
CGACAGATCGACCGTACCGCGGACGTGCGCCTCCTTGATCGTGCGGTCGGCGACGTCGATCGTCGGAGGCAGACGGAAGACGTCTGTGGGCGTGACGACCTTCTCCTCCAGCGCGCCCGCAACGGTGAACGGCTTGAACGTCGAGCCGGGTTCGTAGTTGAAGCCGACGGCGCGGTTCTGCGCGGCGTAGTCGGGCGCGCCGGCGCGGTCGTTGGCGTCGACGCGCGGCCAGTTGGCCAGCGCGAGGATCGTGTTGGAGTAGGGGTCCATGACGAGCGCGGTGGCGCCCTTCGGCCGCCACTTCACGCCGACCTCGGCGAGGACGTTCTCGACCTTGCCCTGCAGCTCGGCGTCGACCGTCAGGCGCAGGTCCTTTCCGCGCGCGGCGCGCTTGGTGTCCTGCAGCGCGATCGGCTCGCCGAGGGCATCCTTGACGATCCGCCGCTCGCCGTCGCTGCCGCGCAGGATCGCGTCCTTGGCGTGCTCCAGCCCCGCCAGCCCCTCACCGTCGGTGCCGACCCAGCCGAGCACCTGCGAGGCCATCCACTTGCGCGGGTACTCGCGCCGCGAGCTGGGGATGAACTGCAGGCCGGCGATGTGCAGCCGCTTGATCTTCGCCGACTGCGTGCCGGGGAGGTTGCGCGCGAGGTACGCGAAGCCGCCCTTCTGCTCGAACTTCGCCAGCAGCTTGCCCTCGGTGGTGTCGAGCAGCGGCGCGAGCCGGCGCGCGACCGTCAGCGGCTTCTTGATGAGGTACGGCGTGGCCGCGACGTCGTCGGCGGGCTCGGAGACGGCCAGCTCGATGCCGTTGCGGTCGGTGATCGCGCCGCGGCCGGCGGGCACCTTGAGCACCTCGACCTGCTGGGTGACCGCCACGGCCTGCAGCGTGTCGCCCTTGACGGCGCCCAGCCACGCCGCGCGCGACGCCGCGATCAGCAGCAACGACAGGAAGATCGCGAACAGCAGCCCGATCCGCCGTTCGGTGACCCCGACTATGGCAGCGTCACCCCGCCGGCGGACGTGGGTTGCGGGGCGGCCGGCGCGGGGGCGACCGCGGTGGTGCCGGCCGTCGGCTGCGTCGCAGTCACGGCCGTGGTCGCCGGGGCGGCCGCCGGCGGCGCGGCCGTCGGCGTCGATGTCGACGGTGCGGGAGTGGCCGTCGCCGTCGGCGCGGTCGTCGCGGTGGTCGTGCCCGCGGTCATCCCGGCTGTGCCCGTGGCGGCGCCGGGCGTCGCGGTCAGCGCATCGGGCACGGCCGTGACGGAGCCCGCGGGGCCGGCGATCGAGAGGTCGGGGGCGCGCATGCGGCGCGCGGCGCGAAAGCCATCGGCGCGCTTGTCGCCCGCGCGCAGGTACGTCACGTCGGCGGGCTCGGGCATGACAAAGCCCTTCTGGCCGGCCAGCGCCTGGATGCGATCGCCCGAGCTCAGCCGCGAGACCTCGGCCTTGAGCGAGGCGTTGCTGCGCTCCAGCGTGGCGACGGTGTTCACCGCGCGGCCGATGCCGGCGTTGAGCTTGAGCATCGACACCTGCATCGCGACGATGCCGATGAGGCCGACGCCGATGATCACGACCCATGCTCGGCTGCGCACGAGGCGGTCCATCGTGCGGCTGCCGGAGACGTTGACCGCGGAGTCGGCGACGCGCAGGACGATCGCCGCGCCGCCGGCGGCGAGGCGCAGCGGCGGACGCGCCGGGATCCGTGCGCGCGGGGGCGCATAGGCGGTGGGCTGCGCCTGCGAATGCGCCGATGCCTCGGCGGGGTCGGCGGGCCCCGACATCCGTCGGGCGTGCGCGGTGCCGTGCGGTGGCGGCCGGCGCAGCGCTCGCCCCGCGTGGTCGTGGTGGCGGTCGCGGTCGCGGTGCGTCCGTGCGGTGGCGGAGCGGCTCATGCCTTTTCCTCTCGTAGCTTCGACGCCACGCGCAGGCGCGCCGAGCGCGCCCGCGGGTTGGCGGCGACCTCACCCGCGGTGGGTGCGATCGCGCGGCGGCTGACGAGCTCGGCCTCCGGCTCGCGCCCGCACGCGCAGATCGGCAGGTCCGGCGGGCAGATGCAGCCCTGTGCCCGAGCGGCGAGGAAGCGCTTGACGCGCCGGTCCTCCAGGGAGTGAAAGGAGATCGCGCCGAGCTTGC
>DASZDB010000661.1:0-8958 GCA_035942495.1 Solirubrobacteraceae bacterium | reverse complement strand
GGGCGCGCCGAGTGCGGATAGCGCTCCGCGCGCGCCCCGACCGCTCGAGCCGTGACGCCGGAGTCAGCCCTTCTGGATCTGGATGCGGCGGCGCTTGGCGTGCTCGGGCTTGGGGACGCGGACCGTGAGCACGCCCTCGTCGAGCGTCGCCCGCACCTCCTCGGTATCGCTGATGCCCGGCAGGTTGACGCGGTAGTCGAAGTGGCCGACGCGGCGCGACCCCCGGCGCAGGATGCCGCGGCGCTTGCGCTCCTCGATCTCGCCGCTGATGCTGAGCTCGGTGCCGTGCAGCTCGAGCGTGATGTCCTTCTCCTTCATGCCGGGAAGCTCGGCTTCGACGATCCAGGCGTCGTCGGCCTCCTCGACGTCGACCGCGGGCGCCCACACCGCTCCGCCGTCGAGTGCTCGGTCGCCCAGCTGCCAGATCGGTGAGCTCATGACGCGATCGAGCCGCTCGCGCAGCTCTGCGAGCTCGCGGACCGGGTCCTGGACGGCCGGCACCGCCGGTGCCCGGTGCTCGCGCACGTCGTCGCCGTGCCGGCGCAAGAGCGGCAGTGCCATCGTTCGCTCCTTTCATCGGTGCCTTGACGGTTACATCGCCGGCAACGCGCCGTTGCCGGCGTCTCTACCGCTGATCACTAGGCCGCCGGGCGCGGCTCGCAACGGCTGTGAAGCGGCGGGGTCGGCGCCGGCGGCGACTCAGCGACGCGCGGGGCGCACGCGCGGGATCATCCGGATCTCCACCCGCGCCGGACGCGACGGCAGCGCCAGCGAGAGGAAGTCGCGCAGCGGCGCGGTATGGCGGCAGAACGGGCAGTCCAGGCTCTGCGAGAACTTCACGGCGCGGCCGCCGAGGGCGACGGGGGCGTCGCAGCACGGACACGCCAGGGTGGCGGGGCCCAGGCTCCACGGGCGCGCGGCATGGCGCTCCTCCTGCCAGCCCGCCCGCGCCGCGATCGGCTGCGCCCGCGCCGGGTCCGAACCGTCGATGCCTTGCCCAAACGCCATCCCGTCGAGTGTAGGCCGCGTGCGGGCGTGCGCGGTTCGGTCGAGCGCTCAGCATCTGGGTCCCGCGCTGAGACTGCGCGCGCCCAGCGGCTGGACGCGCGCCGCGCGACGAGCCTAGGATCGCGCACGATGGCCGACCATCCGCTGCCGCTGCGTCCACGCCACCACGCGCCCGTCGCCGGCGAGATCCACCGCAGGGACGCCGACGTGCCCGACGACGTGCGCCGCGCGCGGCTGCGGACCGCGGCCGTCGCGGCCTCGATCTCCGGGACGCGGCCGTCCTCGCCGTCGCTCGTCGCGAGCGCGCACGGCGCGATCGCGCGGCTGCTACTGACGATCCCGAGCTACGCCGTCGAGGGCGGCGCGCGCAACCCCTACGGCGTCGTCTACCGCGACCTGATCGCCAAGCTGCCGGCCGCCACGGAGCTCGTGATCCTCACGCACGACGCCGTCGCCGACGACGTTCGCGGCTGGCTTGCCTCCGCCCGCGGGGCGACGCAGGGGCGCGACACGGTCGTCCCGACCGACGACTTCCTCGGCTTCTCCGTGTGGGCGGAGGATGCCTACGTCGTGATCTCCGACGACGGCGCCGACGGCGACGCGACGCCACCACACGCGTTCGTCGAGCCCGCGGCCTTCCCGCGCTTCGGCGACGCGCTCATCGCCGACCACGTCAGCGGCGCAGCGCAACTCGGCCTCTACCAGGCGCCGCTGCACCTGCAGGGCGGCAACGTCCTGATCGGCGACGACTTCTTCTTCATCGGCATCGACTACCCGCTGCTGACGTTCGCGGAGGGCATCCTCACCGCGCCGACGCCGGCCGCGGAGGACGAGCTCCTGCGCCAGGTGTACCGCCGCTACCTCGCCGCCGAGCGGACCTTCGTGCCGGTCGGGACGACGCTGCCGGTGCCGCCGGCGGCGCGGCGGGAGTTCTCGCTGCAGGGCCAGACGTGGGTCGAGGAGATCTACGCCGGCAACGCGCCCGGCACCCGCCAGCCGATCTTCCACATCGACATGTTCGTCAGCCTCGCGGGCCGCGGCGACGACGGCCGCGCCCGCGTCCTCGTCGGCGACCCGCGGGCCGCGGCGCAGCTGACGGACGAGCCGCTGCAGCCGCACGCGATGGCGCCCGTCTTCGACGACGTCGCCCGCGATCTCGGCCGGCGCGGCTATGCGGTCACGCGGACGCCGCTGCCGCTCGTGTACTCCGACGACCCGGACGCACGGCTGCGCTCGTGGTACTTCGCGACCTCCAACAACGTCCTCGTCCACGCGCCGGAGGGGGAGCGGCCGACCGTCTACCTCCCGACGTACGCGCACGGCCCCTTCGCCGACACGCTCGCCGCGACCGATCGCCGCAACGCCGAGGTCTGGGAGGCGCTGGGCTACGACGTGGTCGCCCTCGGCGACTTTCATCCCTTCGCGATCAACCTCGGCGCGGCGCACTGCATCAAGAAGTACCTCGCGCGCGGCTGAGCATCCGTTTCGCGTGTGGTGCCGTATGCCCGGGTACCGCGCGGGTGACGATCAACCGACGAGACACAGGGGAGCACACCAATGGCCGGCAGCGAGCAGATCATCACCCTTCACCCCGACACGATCCGCGATTGGGTGCAGGCGCGCGGCGGCGAGCCGGTGAAGAAGCGCGGCACCGGCCACAGCAGCATGGATCCGGCGGTCCTGGACATCGCGTTTCCCGGCAAGGCGGACGCGTCGGTCGAGCCGATCGGCTGGGAGGAGTGGCTGACCCACCTCGACGAGCAGGAGCTCGCCGCGGTCATGCAGGGCGAGGGCGCCGACAGCATGATCAAGATCATGCGCAAGGACCGGGTCGTGATGTCGGGCGAGGGATCGACCGGCGGGCGCCCGAGCGCCTGAACCGGACGCGGCCTCCCGCGCTCAGCCGCGCGAGCGGGCGCCGACGCCCGTGAGGAACTCGCGCACGCGCAGCGGCCCGGCGCCGCCGGGCTCCAGCGGGCCGGTGTCAAGCCCCTCGCCGCGGCGCATCGCGTCGATCAGCTCGAGCAGCGCCTCGCCGGCGGTGCGCGTGGGTGTCCAGCCGAGCTCCTCACGCGCGCGGGTCGTGTCCATGAGGGGCACGCCGAGCGCGAGATCCAGCCAGCCGGGCGGCGTCGGCTGCAGGCGCAGCTTCCACGAGGCGGTCACCGCAGTGCGCAGCACGCGCGGCGGGATCGGCACCGCGCGGGCGTCGAGCAGCCGCGCCAGCTCGGGCGGGTCGAGCACGGGCTCGGCTGCGACGTTGAACGCACCGTGCACGTCGCGCGTGAGCGCCAGGTGGTAGGCCGCGCCGATGTCGAACGAGTGCACCGCCTGGAAGCGCAGGCGCTCCATCGCGGGCACGATCGGGATGAGCCCCCGGCGCAGCAGCGGCGTCGGCAGCAGCGGCCCCGCGAACAACCGGCGAATGCCGGAGGCGGCCTCGCCCTTGAAGATCAGACCCGGCCGCAGGCGAACGACGCGGATGTCGGGATGGGCGGCCTCGAAACCGTCGAGGATCGCCTCGACGTCGGACTTGTCGCGCGAGTAGAACGACGTCCGGATCCCGCCCGTCGGCCAGCTCTCGTCGACACGGCGATCCTTCGGACCCGGCGAGTAGGCGCCGATCGAGGACGCGTAGACGATGGTTCCCACGCCCGCCGCGGCCGCGGCGTCGAACACTCGGCGCGAGCCGTCTACGTTGACGCTGCGGGTGGTCGCGCGGTCGCGCGAGGGCTGGATCAGCCAGGCGAGGTGGACGACCGCGTCGGCCCCGCGAAACGCCGTCACGAGGTCGTCGGTGACGACGTCGGCGCAGATCCACGTCGTGCGGGGGAAGGACAGCTGCGGGCGGCGCCGCGCGATGCCGACGACCTCGTCGATCGACGGGTCGTCGCTGAGCGAGCGCAGCAGGCTCGTCCCGACGTTGCCCGTGGCGCCGACGATCGCGACGCGCATCAGATCGCCTGCCGCCGGCGGGCGCGATGAAGCAGAACCGGTTCCACGACATGAGCGCTACCCCGCGGGCGCCTGCGGTCAACTCCGGATCCTCGGGGGGCCCAATACGACGGATGGGCGGACAGGCGCTGGGTAACAGGCCACAAGGCCAATCCACCACCGAGGAGGTGCTGCTGATGAGCACGGAGACCGAAACCGGTCAGACCACCGGCACACGCGACAAGGACTACGACGTCATCTGGTTCACGGAGTCGTGTCTGGCCAACGTCCTGCGTCTGGAGACATACATCCAGGACGCCGAGCGCGCCAACGACGATGAGCTCGTGACGCTGTTTCGCAAGGCCCAGGCCGAGAGCCGCAAGGGCGCCGAAGAGGGCAAGAAGCTCCTCCGCGCGCGGTTGAGCGGCTAGCCGCGGATGGCGGACGACGGGGACGAGCAGGCACCGCCGCACGACAGCGAGGCGAGCGAGCCGCTGGGGCCGATGACCCCTGACGACCAGACGCCGCTGGGCGATACGCCCGAGGCGCACGACGAGATCTCGCCTCACGACCTGCCGCTCGATCACCCCGGTCGCGAGAAGGCCGAGCGCATCGCGGGCGGCGACGAGGGCACCACGCAGGGAGAGACCTGACGCGCGCTGTCGGCGCGCCGTGTTAAACGGCGCGCTGGCAGACTGCGCGCGATGGACGTTCCGCAGACCCAGCTGCTGCTGCCGGACGGCATCGACGCCTCGGGCGCGGCGGATCGGCTGGCTGCGCACGTCGCGGTCGTCACGCAGCGCGCACACCGCGCCGACCGCACGTTCTGGGACACGTTCGACGGGCGGCTGCACGCGGCTGGGCTCGTGCTCGTCGACAACGGCAGTCGCTTCGCGCTGACGGACGCCGCGACGTACACCGAGCGGGCCGCCGCCGATCACCCGCGCGGGCTGCGCCGCGTCGCGGTCGCCGACCTGCCCGCCGGGCCGCTGCGCGAGCGCCTCGAGCCGCTCATCGAGATGCGCGTGCTGAGCCCAATCGCGCGGGTCCGCAGCCGGCTGCTGCCGGTCAACGTGCTCGACGACCTCGGCAAGGTCGTCGTGCGCCTGCAGGCCGAAGAGCCGACGCTCGTCGCGGGTGGCGACGTGAAGGTCGCGCTGCGTGGGCGACTGAACGTCGTCGGCGTCCTCGGCTATGACGACGAGTACGAGCGCGTGCTCGCGCTGCTGACCGGGGACCTCGCCCTGCAGCCCGCGGCCGAGCCGCTGCACGACGAGGCGGCGACGGCGGCCGGCGGCGTGCCCGGCGGCACGTCGTCGAAGCTGCGCGTGGCGCTGAGCCCGGACACACGCGCCGACGCCGCCGCCGTCACGATCCTGCGCCGGCTGCTGGAGATCATCGAGGCGAACCTGCCGGGAACCCTGGCGGACCTCGACAGCGAGTATCTGCACGACCTGCGCGTCGCGGTGCGGCGCTCGCGCGCGCTGCAGCGCGAGCTGCGCGGCGTGTTTGCGCCCGAGCCGCTGCGGGTGTTTCGCGCCGGGTTTCGCGAGCTGCAGGTCCTCACGGGGCCGACGCGCGACCTCGACGTCCAGCTGCTCGAGTTCGCCGCACTCGCCGCCACCCTGCCCGCGCAGACCGCAATCGACGTCGCGCCGCTGCGCGAGCTGCTCGAGCTGCGCCTCGCCGCCGAGCGGGCGACGATGGTGCGCGGGCTGGAGTCCGAACGCACCCGCGCCCTGCTCGACAACTGGCGCGACTTCCTCGACGTGCTCGTCGCGGCGCCCGAGGAGGACCGCCCGGACGCCGCGCGGCCGGTGGCGGACGTCGCCGGCGAGCGGATTGCCGAGGTGTACCGGCGGATGGTGAAGATGGGCCGTGCGATCGAGGCCGACAGCCCGCACGAGGCGCTGCACGACCTGCGCAAGAAGGGCAAGGAGCTGCGCTACCTGCTCGAGTTCTTCTCGTCGCTGTACCCGCCCGCGATCGTCAAGCCGATGGTCGCGAGCCTCAAGGGGCTCCAGGACGTGCTCGGGCGCTTCCAGGACCGCGAGGTGCAGGCGGACGCGCTGCGCGCGCTCGGCGACGAGATCGCGGCGCTCGACGGCGGGGCGCCTGCGCTCATGGCGATGGGAGTGCTCGTCCAGCGCCTCGGCGAGGAGCAGGCGCAGGCGCGCGAGCAGTTCGCCGAGCGCTTCGAGCAGTTCGCCGCGAAGGCCCAGCGCAAGCTCGTCGCGCAGACCTTTGGCTGACGATGGCCACCACCGTCGCGCTGTACAACATCAAGGGCGGCGTCGGCAAGACGTCCGCCGCGGTGAACCTCGCCTGGACCGCGGCGGAGGAGGGCGCGCGCGTGCTGTTGTGGGACCTCGATCCGCAGGGCGCCGCCACCTACCTGCTGCGTGTCCGGCCCAAGGTGCGCGGCGGCGGCGCGAAGCTCGTGCGCGGCAAGAGCGATCCCGCCGCGCTGCTGAAGGGCTCCGACCACCCGCGCCTCGATCTGCTGCCGGCCGACTTCTCCTATCGCAACATGGATCTCGCGCTCGACGCGACGAAGCGGCCGACGCAGGGCCTCCCGCGCGTCCTCGCGCCGCTCGCGGGCGAGTACGACTACATGTTCCTCGACTGCGCACCGGCGATCTCGCTGGCGTCCGAGAGCGTCTTCGCCGCCGCCGACGTGCTGCTCGTGCCGCTCATCCCGACGCCGCTGTCGCTGCGCACGTACGACCAGCTGCGCGGCTTCGTCGGGCAGGAGGTCGCGCGTCCGCGCCCGCGGGTCCTCGCGTTCTTCTCGATGATCGACGGCCGAAAGGCGCTGCACCGCGAGGTCGCGCAGGGGCTGACCGGGGATGGCGCCGTGCTGAAGTCCGGGATTCCGGCGGCCACCGACGTCGAGCGCATGGGTTCGCAGCGCCGCGCGCTCGCGCAGTTCTCGCCGCACGGACGCGCGGCCCGGGCGTACGGCGCGCTGTGGACGGAGCTGCGCGCGCGGCTGGCGGACTAGGACGACGACGGCGACGGCGACGGCGCGAGCAGCCGCCGGATCGCGGCACGACCGTGTGCGAACGCCACCGGATCGCGGCTGATCCGGTAGCGGTGGTTGGCGGCGGTCAGCAGCGCGTGCAGCTCGAACGCGAGTTGGGCCGGGTCACCGTCCGCGCCTGCGTGTCGCAGCGCCTGCTCGAGCGCGCCGACCTGGCGTTCGATCGCCGCGGCCAGCGCGTCGTGCACCGGCCCCTCGCGGTTGGCGAACTCCATGCCGGCCGTGACGAACGGGCAGCCGCCCGGGAAGACTTCGCCTTCGTAGTAGGAGATCCAGCGCTCCAGCAGCGCCTCGATGCCGTGGTCGCCCGGGTCGAGCACGTGCTCCTCGAAGATCGCCCAGGCGGCGTCGATCGTCGCGAGCTGAAGGTCCTGCTTGGACGTGAAGTACGCATACAGGCCGCTCTTGCTCATCCCCATCGCGGCGGCGAGGCGGCCGATCGAGACCTGCTCGAGCCCGTCGATCGAGGCAAGCTCCCCGGCGCGGCGGAGGATCTGCCCGCGCAGACGCTGCCCGCGGACGCGCGGCATCCGCAGTTCTGGAGCAAGCGGGATCGGTGGTTCGGCCACCACGCCCGTAGCGTATGCCCATCCGCAACCCATCGCTAACGATTTGCACGAACGGTCGTGCTAACGTCGAGTGCGGTGAAGGGGAGCCGACAGTCCGGCAGTGACGGTCCGATGGACTCGCTCGACCTGTTTCTGCGCGACATCCGCGCAATCAGGCTGCTGCGGCCCGACGAGGAGATCTCGCTGGCGCACCGTGTGCGGCGCGGTGACCTGGACGCGAAGCAGCGGATGGTGGAGGCCAACCTGCGGCTCGTCGTCTCCATCGCCAAGCGCTTCCGGCACCAGGGGCTGCCGTTCCTCGACCTCATCCAGGAGGGCACGCTCGGCCTGATCCGCGCGGTTGAGAAGTTCGACCCGTGCAAGGGATTTCGCTTCTCGACGTATGCCACGTGGGGGATCCGCCAGGCGATTGCCCGCTCGCTGGCCGACAAGGGCCGCACGATCCGGATCCCCGTCAACCTCAACGAGCAGCTGAAGTCCGTCCTGGCCGCCGAGCGCGACCTGTCGTCCACGACGGGGCGCGACCCGCTGATCGAGGAGATCGCCGAGCGGACCGGGCTGCCGACGACGCAGGTCATCGCGCTGCGCGCGTGGGCGCAGGCGCCGGTATCGCTCGAGCAGCCCGTCGGCGACGACGGCGGCTCGGTGCTCGGCGAGTTCATCGCCGACGAGCACACGCCCTCGGCGTTCGAGGCCGCCTCGGCCAGCGTGTACGTCGAAGCTGTCCGCCGGATGCTCGAGACGTTGAACGATCGCGAGCGCCGCGTGCTCGAGCTGCGCTACGGGCTGTGCGGCGAGGAGCCCTGCTCGGCGACCGAGGTGTCGCGCCGCTTCAACGTCTCGCGCGAGCGCATCCGCCAGATCGAGTCGCGCTCGCTGTCCAAGCTCGAGCGGCTGGCGACGGACGACACGCTGCGCGAGCTGCTGTAGCGCCTCGCTCGCCTCGCATCCCGCTCTCGAACGTCCACACTGCGGCGATCGCCGCCGCCCGCCCGACCCAGCTCGCGTTCGTCCTGGCACAGTCCGCTGCCGCGGCGGTGCTGGCCGCCCGCTTTGCCCGCGGGCGGCGGCGTCGCGCGCCGCTGGCGCCCGGAGCGCCGCCACCCGACGGCTCGGTCTCGATCGTCGTTCCCGCTCGCGACGAGGCCGAGCGGCTGGGTCCGTGTCTGGAGGCGCTGAAGGGAATCGCCGCCGAGGTCCTCGTCGTCGACGACCGCTCGACGGACGAGACGGCGAACCTCGCCCGTTCGCACGGCGCGCGCGTGATCGACGGCGCCGAGCTGCCGGCGGGGTGGGTCGGCAAGCCGTGGGCGCTGCAGCAGGGCCTCGAGGCGGCGAGCGGAGACTGGGTGGTCTTCCTCGACGCCGACACCCGGCCCAAAGCGGGCTTGATCGGCGCGCTGA
>DASZDB010000660.1:0-5484 GCA_035942495.1 Solirubrobacteraceae bacterium | reverse complement strand
TGGCCTACGCGACCGGCGCGGCGTTCGGCGGCATGTCGGGCGCCTTCTTGGGCGCCTACCAGGCCTCCGTCCAGGCCGATCAGTTCAGGTTCGGCTTCTCGATCTTCGTGCTGGCGATGATCATCCTCGGCGGCCTGGGCTCGATCTGGGGGGTCGTCCTCGGGGCGGTGCTGCTGTCGTTCATCAACACGTACTTCATCCCGGAGGTCTTCAACAGCGTGCCGCGCACGCTCGGCCTGGACTTCGACCTCACCGTGCTGAACTTCGGCATCTTCGGCTTCCTCATCCTGCTCGTGATGGTCCTGCGCCCGCAGGGGCTGCTGCCCGAGCGAAGACGGGCGATGGAGCTGACCGAGGGCATCGGGGCCGGCGAGACGATCGGGTCGGACTCCGAGACGAACGTCGATGCGGGGCGTCAGCCATGAGCACGCCCGCATCGGCCCCTGCCGCGAAGGACGGCGCCGGCGCGCGCACGCTGCTCGAGACCGAGTCGGTGTCGAAGATCTTCGGCGGCCTCGTCGCGGTCAACGACGTCTCGTTCACGATCCCCGAACGCTCGATCGTGTCGATCATCGGCCCCAACGGCGCCGGCAAGACGACGTTCTTCAACATGCTGACGGGCCTCTACAAGCCGTCGATCGGCCGGATCGTCTTCGACGGCCAGGACATCTCGCACACCCGGCCCGACCGGATCACGAAGCTCGGGATCGCGCGCACGTTTCAGAACATCCGCCTGTTTGCCACGATGAGCGCGGTCGAGAACGTCATGGTCGGCCAGCACGCCCGCATGGGCGCCGGGCTGGTTGGCTCGATCCTGCGCCCGCCGCGCGTCCGCCGCGAGGAGCGCGACGTGCGCGAGAAGGCGCGCGAGATGCTCAGCTACGTCGGCCTGAAGCGGGAGGTCCACGAGGAGCTCGCAATCAACCTCGCCTACGGCGACCAGCGCCGCGTCGAGATCGCGCGAGCGCTGGCGTCCGAGCCGCGGCTGCTGCTGCTCGACGAGCCGACGGCGGGGATGAACCCGCAGGAGTCCGACCGGCTGACGGCGTTCATGCGCCAGGTGCGCGAGGAGCGCAAGGTCACGATCCTGCTCATCGAGCACGACATGAAGGTCGTCATGGGCGTCTCGGAGCGCATCACGGTGCTCGACCACGGCGAGAAGATCGCCGAGGGCGACCCGGTCGAGGTGCGAGCCAACCCGCTCGTCGTCGAGGCCTACCTCGGAAAGCAGGGTTGACGGGTGCCCCTTCTCGAGATCGACGACATGCACACCTACTACGGCAACATCGAGGCGCTCAAGGGCGTGTCGCTGACCGTCGACGAGGGCGAGATCGTCACGCTGATCGGCTCCAACGGCGCGGGCAAGTCGACGACGCTGCGCTCGATCTCGGGGCTGACGCCGCCGCGCAGCGGCTCGATCCGCTTCGACGGCAAGGAGATCTCGCGCACGCCGCCGCAGGACATCGTGCGCTACGGCATCTCGCAGTCGCCCGAGGCGCGTCGCTGCTTTCAGCGGATGACCGTGCGCGAGAACCTCGACATGGGCGCGTACCTGCGCCGCGACAACGAGATCTCGTCGGACCTCGAGCGCGTCTTCGACCTGTTCCCGCGCCTGAAGGAGCGCGAGCGTCAGAAGTCGGGAACGATGTCGGGCGGCGAGCAGCAGATGCTCGCGATCGGCCGCGCGCTGATGGCAAAGCCCAAGCTCCTGCTGCTCGACGAGCCGTCGATGGGCATCGCGCCGATCCTCGTCGACCGCATCTACGAGACGATCACCGAGATCAACCAGCAGGGCACAACGATCCTGCTCGTCGAGCAGAACGCCAACTACGCGCTCGGCGTCTCGCAGCGCGGCTACGTGCTGGAAACCGGCAAGGTCGCGTTGACCGACGCCTCCGACGCGCTGCGCACGAACCCCGACGTCATGAAGGCGTACCTCGGCGCATGACCTTCCTTTTCCCGATCGCGAACGTCGGGGTGCTCGCGCTGTACCTGCTGTTCATCTGGCTCGCGTCGGCCATCCTGGGCGCGTACATGTCCTCGCGCAAGGGCTACGGCGAGAAGGCGGGCCTCGCGTCCGGCCTGCTGCTCAGCGTCGTGGGCGCGGCCGCGTGGATCGTCATTCCGGCCAAGGCCGGCTCGGACTGGCGCGTCGTCGGCCCGTTTCCCTGGCAGCGCGCAGAGGACTGACCCCGGGCGTCCCGTTCGCCTCAGCCCAGCGTGCTGCGCAGGGCCTCGTCGATGTCGGTGTGGCGAAACTCGTAGCCGAGCTCCGCCGCGCGGCCGGGCACCATCCGTACGCCGTTGAGGACGATCTGGCTCATCTCGCCGTACATGAGCTTGATCGTGAAGCCCGGGACGGGGGCGACGGCGGGCCGGTTGAGCGCATGCCCCAGCGCCTTGGCGAACTGCTTGTTCGTCACCGGCTCCGGCGCCGACGCGTTGATCGCGCCGTTGAAGGTCTGGTGGTCGATCGCGGCGAGGTAGATCCCCACGAGGTCGTCGAGGTGGATCCACGGCATGTACTGCTTGCCGCTGCCGATCGGACCGCCGAGACCGGCTTTGAAGGGAGGCAGCATCTTCGCCAGCGCGCCGCCCTCGGCGTCGAGCACGATGCCGGTCCGCACGAGCACGGTGCGGATGCCCACCTTCGCCGTCTCGGCCTGGCGCTCCCAGCGCGCGGTGACCTCGGCGAGCCAGTCGCTGCCGGGCGGCTCGGTCTCGTCGACGGGCTCGCTGCCGCGCGCGCCGTAGTAGCCCGACGCCGACGCGCAGATGAAGGCGCGCGGGCGCGGCTTGGTCTCGAAGATCGAGTGCACCATGTTGCGGGTGCCCTTCTCGCGGCTGTCGAGGATCTCGGCCTTGACCTCCTGGTTCCAGCGCTGGCCGACGTCCTCACCGGCGAGGTGGACGATCGCGTCGCGACCGGCGAGCGCCTCCTTGGGAACGGCCTCGTTCTTCAGATCCCACGCATAGGCCTGGACTCCGAGCTGCTCGCCCGCCTTGTCGGCGTCGCGCGACAGCGCGACGACGTCGTCGCCGCGCTCCTTCAGCGCCGCGACGACGTGCCGCCCGACGCGGCCTGTCGCTCCGCTGACCGTGACCTTCATCAGCCGAGCATACGCACCGGGTCACCGGCCGGATGTTGGGCGCTCAGGCGGGCGGCGCGATCCCGTCGTCGGGCTCCAGCGGCCGGTGCCGGCGCCGCTTGGCCGTAATCGACTGGTAGCTCGCCGTCGGGATCGTGTTCAGGCGCGCTGCGTCTGCCTCGCGGATCGTGTCGAGGATGCTGTTCCAGCAGCCGATCTCTGGATCGGCGTGATAGTGGCCAACGTACCCCGTGCGCCAGAAGTCCTTCGCACGGTCGCCGTTGCCGTTCAACGTTACGAACGCCGCTTCGCGATCGATCATCGCGCCGCAGAGATCGCAGGTGTAGGTGAGGCTCATGTTGGTGCGCGTCCTTGGCTTGCGGGGATCCTCAAAGGTGCAACCTACCGGCTGGGGAAGACGGCGTGGACGGTGTGCGTAAAGTGCCCCCGCGATGACGGAGCGCCCGGACGAGCTGTACCTGATCGACGGCAACTCGCTCGTCTACCGGGCGTTCTTCGCGCTGCCGGAGTCGATCGCGACGTCGACCGGCTTTCCGACGAACGCGATCTTCGGCTTCGCCTCGATGCTCGTGAAGATCCTCACCGAGCACGGGACGAAGCCCACGGTCGTCGTGTGGGACGCCGGCGCCAGCGGCCGCAAGGAGGTCTATTCGGAGTACAAGGCCGGCCGCCTCACCCGGCCGGACCTGCTCAAGGAGCAGTGGCCGCACTTCGAGCCGCTCGTCGAGGCGTTCGGCTACAAGAACACGCGCCTGGCGGGTTTCGAGGCCGACGACGTCATCGCGACGCTCGCCGAGCGCGCCCGCGAGCAGGGCATCCCCACCGTGATCGTGACCGGCGACCGCGACGCCTTCCAGCTCATCGATCCCGGGGGGCTGGTCAGCGTCATGGCGACCTCGCGCGGGATCACCGACACGAAGCTCTACGACTACGCCGCGGTCGTCGACCGCTACGGCATCCCGCCCGAGCTGATCCCCGACTTCTACGGGCTGAAGGGCGATACGAGCGACAACATCCCCGGCGTTCCCGGCATCGGCGACAAGACCGCGTCGCAGCTGCTGCAGAAGTTCGGCGGCCTCGAGGGCGTGCTCGGATCGATCGACGAGATCTCCGGCGCCAAGCGCAAGCAGAACCTCGCCGAGCACGCCGAGAACGCGCGCCTGTCGAAGGTCCTGGCGACGATGCGGCGCGATCTGGACATCGACCTCGACGTCGCGCAGGCCGCGGCGCAGGTGCCCGATCGCTCCAGGCTGCGCGAGGTCTTCCGCGAGTTCGAGCTGCGCGACCCGCTGCGCCGGCTGGAGGAGTTCCTCGGCGCCGACGAGGCCGCGCCGGCGCCGGTCGCCGCGACCGAGGTCAGCGCGCGCGTGCGCGCGGGAACGCTGGCCGACGTGGCGGCGTTCGGCGGCGCCGATGCCGAGCTCGTGCTTGCGGCGCGCCCGCCGGAGATCCCGGAGGGCGAGCTGCTGGCGCTCGAGAGCACCTGGCGCTTCGCGGTCGCGGCGGGACGCGAGGTCCTGACGGGTGCGATGGACGACCCGGCGCAGCTCGTGGCGGTCGCGGGCGCGCGCCCCGTCGTCGCCTACGACGCCAAGGCATTCGGCGCGGTGCCGCCGAACCTCGTCCACGACGCGCTGCTGGGCGCCTATCTGCTCGAGCCCGCGCGCCGCGGCTACCCGCTGCGCGAGCTGCTCGAGGAGCGGGGGCTCGGCGCGCCGGACGTCGAGGACGAGCTCGCGCGCGAGGCGCTGCTCGTCGGCGAGCTGTCGGCCTGGCAACGCGAGCAGATCGTCGCGCGCGGTCTCGTCACGGTCATGCAGGAGATCGAGCTGCCGCTCGTGCCGGTCCTGCGCCGGATGGAGCTCGTGGGCGTGCGCCTGAACACCGCCCGGCTGCGCGACATCACCGCGCGCGTGCGCGAGGAGATCCGCGCCCTGGAGCTCGAGATCTGGGAGCACGCCGGCACGGAGTTCGTCATCGGCTCGCCGCAGCAGCTCGGCGAGATCCTCTTCACGAAGCTCGAGCTGTCCAAGAAGCGGCGCGGCAAGACCGGTTTCTCCACCGATGCGCGGGTCCTGCAGTCGATCCGCGACGAACATCCGGTCATCCCGCTGATCGAGCGCTGGCGCGAGCTCAACCAGCTCGACAAGACGTACTTCAGCGTCCTGCCGCAGCTCGTCGACGAACGCTCGCGGATCCACACGACGTTCCTGCAGGCCGCCGCGACGACCGGGCGCCTCGCGTCCACCAACCCGAACATGCAGAACGTCCCGATCCGCACCGAGCTCGGGCGCGAGATCCGCGGCTGCTTCGACGCCGCGGAGGGCAACCTGCTGCTCAGCGCCGACTACTCGCAGATCGAGCTGCGCGTGCT
>DASZDB010000659.1:0-3927 GCA_035942495.1 Solirubrobacteraceae bacterium | reverse complement strand
CCTCATGCATGTGCCATGGACCGCCCGGCGGCGGTCCGTCGGCGCATGAGGAAGAACGCCCACAACCCGACGGCGATGAGCGCCTGAAAGACGAGCAGCCCGGCGACCACGGAACCGACGCCTCTGCTCGCCCTGGTGGCTGAGCGCCCGGTTGATCACGACGAGCGCCAGCCATAGGACGCCCGTCCCCCAGCCGCGAAGACCTCGCTGAAGCCGATCCGGCTCGTCGCGAACGCGATCCTGCGCCCGTCGCCCGAGAAGGACGGCGCGTCGCCGGCCGCGGCGAGGCGCCCGACGCCGGTGCCGTCGGCGCCCATCACGTACACCTGCGGGCTCCCGTCGCGATCGCTGGTGAACGCGATCTTGCCGTTCGCGCCCGGGAACGCCGCCTGGGCTGCGGGCGCAATCAGGACGAGGGCCAGCGCGCCGAGCCCGGCACAACATCCGGTCCAGATCGACACCCACCTGTGCAGCGCAGCCATCGCGCTCCGCCCCCCGGCCGCCACGCAATCCGGCCGGGGACCATACCGCTATGGAACTGTCAGCTCGAAGCCGCCCTCGAGCGCGGCGCCGCCGGCGATCCCGCGGCCGCGCAGCCCCCAGCTGACGCTGAGCCGCCGGCCGGGCGCGAAGTCCGCCGGCACCCGCACCTTCATCTCGAAGCGCCGCCGCCCGCCCGCCGCGATCGGGCGCACCGGCGCGCAGTTCAGGCGGTAGAGCTGCGCGTCGTTGACGGCGTTGTCGCGCCCGCCGGTGGCGGTGCTGTAGCGCGACTGCAGATAGGCGGGGCAGGGACGCAGCGAGATCGCGGCATCCGTCGGGTTGGAGATGACGACGTGGTAGGTCATGTCGCGGCCCGCCATGACGCGCCCGCGGGGTGGCGCGGTCACGCGCACGCGGACGCGGTTGAGCGGCGAGTCCAGCGTCGTCGCGACGCGCGGATACTCGAAGACGCCGGACGACAGCACGGAGCGGCGCTGCGGCTCGGTCTCGCGCGCGAAGCACGGCGGCGCGGCGGCGCGGCGCACCGGCGCGCGCAGCCGGCCGCCGTTCTCGGGCAGCGCGAGCTCGAGCACCTGGCGCCCACGCGCTTCCCCGCAAAACGGGCTGCTCCAGTCCAGCCGCAGCTCGGCCGCCTCGCCTCGCTCGATCGCGATCGCGCGCTCGCGCGCCTCCGCGTCGACGGCGTGCGACGACGCGACGTTCAGCGGGCGGCCGCCCGCCAGCAGCCGCGCCGGCACCTCGCCGTACAGGCGACACGACGCGCTGCCGACGTTGCGCACCCGCACGTACCCGAGCAGCCCGTTGTCGCCGAGCACCTTGCCGAAGTCGTCGCGCTGCAGCTTGCGGGTCCATCGCGCAAGCTCGCCCGACAGCGCGGCCGTCGCGCAGGGCTTCACCTTCGCGGCCTCGTCCGGCGACGGGCGGTGGCGGTTGGGATCGGGCGGCGCGAGCTCCTGCTCGGTGGCGCGCTCGTCGATCCACGGCACCGTCCCGTCGGGCAGCAGGGTCGTCACGGCGCCGCGCGCCGCCGGCGGCGAGGCCGTACGTTCGCCTCCCTCCTCATTGCCGCAGCCGAGCCCGGCCGCTGCCCCGAGCAGGAGCGCCGCGGCAAGCGCCGCGCCCACGGACGGTCGCGTCAGCCCGGCCCCTCGAGATCCCACGCCGGCTCCTGGCCGGGCGCAGGCGCGTAGACGCAGAACGTCCCCGTCCGGATCGCGGCGCCGAGCTGGCGGCCGAGCACGGCGTCGTGCTCGGCGACCCGCTTGAGCGCCGTCCGGATGGAGCGCGTGACGTTGACCCGCGCGCGCTCGGCGTCCGAGCCCGTCTTGCGGTCGCGGCCGTGCAGCCCGACCGCGCCGGCGAGCTCGCGTGCGACGAAGGCGAGCTCCTCTCGCGCGCGCGCCGCGCGCTCGGGGTCGTTGAACGACTGCGCCTCGTCGATCTCCTCCTGCAGCTCGGCGACCCGCGATCGGTAGGCGGCCTTGGCCTGGCTGTCGAGCGCGGGCCCGGTATCGCCCTCGCCGCGGGCGCGCACCTCGATACCCGCGCCGACGGCGACGGCCGCCGTCGCTTGCCCGCGCGCCGATGCCGCGCCGCCGACGAGGTCGAGCGCATGAAACTCGACGTGTGGAGCGCCGAGCAGGCGCGCCACGTGCGCCAGGCCCTTTGCGTCGCGCAGCTGGATCTGGCGGCCGGGCGAGCCGATCGTCCAGACGTCGCCCCGGCGATAGAACGCCAGCGGCGCCAGCGCGGCAGCGATGGCTCCGTCGGTAGGCAGGACCCGGGCCCGGCGCAACGGGCCGGCGACGTCGCCGCCCGGCGGCACGTCCACCTGCGGGCCGTAGCGTGCAAGCACGTCGCCGAGCTCCAGGCGCTGCGCGATCGCCAGTCCCTCCGCGCGCAGCTCCCGGGCGCGCTGGGCGTCGGCGTGCGCAGCGGGCGCGGCCTCCGGCGCCAGCACGTCGGCGAGCTCGAACCCGATCCCGGCGACCATCGGCTCGGCGCCCCAGCGCCGCGCCTTCGCAAGCGCGTGCTCGAGGTGGCCGACGGCCTCGTCGCGCCGCCCGGCCGCGGCCGCGGCGAGTCCCGCGTAGCGCGAGACCGGGCCCAGGAAGATCGCGCCGCGCCCGGCGATCACCGCGCGGTCGGCGTAGGGCTCCAGCAACCCGGCGAGCGCGCCTGCGCGCCGATCGTCCCCCATCCGCGCCGCAGCACGCACAAGCAGCGTCACCGTCCCGAGCCATTCGCTGTCGCGCGGGATCTCGGCCAGGCCGGCGCCGCTGGCGGTCAGGGCGTCGAAGAGCCGCCGTGACTCGTCGTCGCGCCCCAGCGTCGCGAGCGCGAACGCGGCCGCCGCGCGCCACACCGGCGCCGCCGGATAGCGCCGCCCGAAGTCCTCGAGCGATTGCGCAACCTCGGCCAGCCGACCCTGCTCGGCGCGCAGCGCGAGCAGCTGGACGGCGTAGAGCTGCGCGGCGTTCTGCGCCTGCGAGCCGCGGCCGATCGCGAACGCCTCGGCCGCGAAGCGCTCCGCGTCCTGCAGGCCGCCCTGCAGGAGCGCACGCGTGGCGGCGAAGAGTGGCACGTACCACAGATGCAGCGGGTCGCGCAGCTCCTCGGCGAGCCTCGCGTGCACCGCGAGCTCCATCTCGGCGCCGACCCAGTCGCCGAGCTCCATGAGCGACAGGATCCGCCAGACGTGCCCGCGCAGCACGAGCTCGCGATCGCGCACCTCCTCACCCAGCGCGGTGACGTCCGAGGCGATCTGCAGGCGCTCGTCGGAGTCCTCGGGGCCCATCAGCGTCAGGAACCGGGCGCTGAGCGTCGAGGCGAGCGTCGCCCGGTCGCCGAGCCGGCGCGCCATCGCCAGTGCCTCGTCGGCCAGCGCGACACGCTCCTCCAGGCGGTCGGAGAAGTACAGCTCGGTCGCCAGCCGTCCACGCACGCGGGCGTTGAGTGAGCCGTCCTGGTCGCCGAGCGCCTCGCGCGCTTCGCCGAGCAGCACGACGAGCGTCTCGTCGACGCGGCCGAACTCGAAGCCGCCCATGCCCGCGCCGTAGCCGAGCGCGGCGCGCGCGAGGCGCTCGGGCGAGCCGATCCGGCGGGCGAGGTCGGCGGCGCGCAGCAACGTCGTGCGCGCGGCGCCCGACTCGCCGGAGCGCGACTGCGCGATGCCGAGCATGAGCAGCAGGTCGCAGCGGCGCGTGTTGTCCGGACACTCCTGCAGCGCGTGGGCCTGCAGCGCACGCTCGAGGTGCGCCGACGCCTCCTCGTAGGCAACAAGCCCCAGCGCGCGCTCCCCCGCGCGCACGGAGTACTCGATCGCCTTCTCCAGCTCGCCCGTGGTCGCGGCGACGAAGAAGTGGTGGGCGAGCTCGGCGACGTGCGGCTCGGGATCGGCGGCGTAGAGATCCTCCAGCGCCA
>DASZDB010000658.1:0-5453 GCA_035942495.1 Solirubrobacteraceae bacterium | reverse complement strand
CGCCGGCGAGCTGCGGCGCCTGCTCCGCGACGACGCCGCCCGCGCCGCACTGGCCGCCGGCGCGCGCGCCGCGGCGGCGGGTCGCTACTCCTGGGACGCGATCGCGTCGGCGCACCTCGCGCTGTACGAGACGCTGCGCTGAACTCGGAGACAATGCCCCCGTGATCGCGTGGGAGATCGTCTTCTGGCTGTGCGTCGCGCTGCTCGTCTACGCGCAGATCGGCTACCCGCTGCTGCTCGCGGCGCTCGCGCGGATGCGCCGGGCCCGCCCCGCGGCGCCGCCGGCCGACGAGCTGCCGACGGTCAGCCTGATCGTCGCCGCCCACGACGAGGGCGCGGTCATCGCCCGCAAGGTCGCCAACGCGCTCGCGCTGGACTACCCGCGCGAGCGGCTGGAGGTCGTCGTCGCCAGCGACGGGTCCACCGACGGGACGGTGCTCGAGGCCACGCGGGCGGGTGCGCATCACGTCCTCGACCTCGAGCGCGGCGGCAAGATCCGCGCCCAGGACGCCGCCGTCGCCCGCTCGCGCGCCGACATCGTCGCGTTCTCCGACGCCAACAGCACGTGGGAGACCGACGCGCTGCGCGAGCTCGTCAGCGCGTTCGCCGACGACAAGGTCGGCTACGCCTGCGGGCAGGTGCGCTTCGTCAACGACGAGGACGCGACCAACCAGGAGGGCCTGTACTGGCGATACGAAATGGCGCTGCGCGCACTTGAGTCGCGGCTGCTGTCGGTCACCGGCGGCAACGGGGCGATCTACGCCACCCGCCGTGAGGCGTACATCGAGGTCGACCCGATCATGGGCCACGACCTCTCGTTTCCGTTCAACATGGTCAAGCGCGGCTGGCGCGCGGTGTATGTGCCGCAGGCGCGCGCGACCGAGAAGATGGTCCCCTCGCTCGAGGGCGAGTTCGCGCGCAAGCGGCGCATGATGAGCCACGCCTGGCCGATCGTCCTGCGTGGCGGGCTGCTGTCGCCGCGCGGCTACCCGCCGCTGTACGCCCTCATGATCGCCTCGCACCGCGTGCTGCGCTACGCCGCCCCGTTTCTGCACCTCGGCGCACTCGTAGCGAGCTTCGTGCTCGGCGCCTCTCACTGGGTCTACCTCGTCGCGCTCGCGCTGCAGCTCGGCCTGATCCTGGCGGCGATGCTCGGGCGCGTCGTCCCGCTGCGTCCGCTGCTCGTGATCCGCTACTACGTGCTGACCACCGCGTCGGTCGCCGCGGGCCTGTGGGACTGGCTGCGCCACGGCACTCCCGCCGGGTGGGAAGCGGCCGAGGGCACCCGCTGAGCATGGCCCGCCGCGCCTTCGACATCGTGGTCGCCGCGGCCGGGCTCGTCGTCTCGTCGCCCGTGCTGCTGCTCGCGATCGTCGCGGTGAAGGTCGAGTCGCGCGGCGGCGCCTTCTATCGCCAGCGCCGCGTCGGTCTGCACGGCCGCGAGTTCGACGTCCTCAAGCTGCGCACGATGGTCCACGGCGCCGAGCACATCGGCGCCGGCATGGCCGTGAACACCGGCGACTCGCGCATCACCCGCGTCGGCAGCATCCTGCGCCGCACGTCGCTCGACGAGCTGCCCAACCTCGTCAACGTGCTCAAGGGTGACATGGCGATCGTCGGTCCGCGGCCGACGCTCCCGTCGCAGGTCGCGCAGTACACCGACCGCGAGCGCGGGCGGCTCGCGGTGCGGCCCGGGATCACCGGCTGGGCGCAGGTCAACGGGCGCGCGTCGCTGCCGTGGAGCGAGCGCATCGAGCTCGACCTCTGGTACATCGAGCACCGCTCGTGGCGCCTGGACCTGAAGATCCTGTGGCGCAGCGCGCAGCTCGTCGTGCGCGGCGAGGGGCTGTACAAGGGCGAGACCGGAGGCTGGACGCCGCGCTAGGCGACGCTGCCAGCGGCTCCAAGCGCTTCCGCCGTGTCCTGCGCGCGCCGTACGTTCGCCCGCTCGTGGCGGCGACGCTCGTCGCGTCCCTGCCGATCGGCATGGGCACGCTCGCGCTCGTCGTGTTCATCGAGCGCGAGACCGGGTCCTACGCGGCCGCCGGGTTCGTCGCGGCCGCGCTGGCGCTGGGCGCCGCGAGCGTCACCCCCGCGCTGGGCCGCACGATCGACCGAGCCGGCCAGGCGGTCGTGCTGCTGCCCTGCGGCGTGGTCTCGCCGCTGGCGATGCTGGCGATCGCGCGCGTCGGCGCGGACGCCCCGCTCGCCGTTCTGGTCGCCATCGCGTTCGTGGCCGGCGGCAGCTCCCCGCCGGTCCTGACATGCCTGCGCAGCATGTGGCCGGTGCTGCTGCGCCACGACGCCGGCCTGATCCGGACGGGACTGACGATCGACGCGCTGCTGCTGGAGGCGGCGTTCGTCGGCGGCCCGCTCGTCGCCGCCGCGCTGATCGCCACGGTCTCGCCGCAGAGCGCCCTCGTGGTGGCGGCCGCCGGCACGCTCGCCGGGACGCTGGCCTTCGTGGCGGTCTCGCCGGCGCGCTCCACCCGCGGGCCGGTGCGCCATGACCGCGGCCTGCTTGGCCCACTGCGCAGCCGCGGCCTGCAGACGATGCTGTTTGCCACCTTCCCGATCGGCCTGCTGTTCGGCGGCTTCGACGTCATCGCGCCGGCGATCGGCGAGGAGGTCAGCGGCCGCCAGAGCGTCGGCGGCGTGCTCATCGCCCTGACCGCGCTCGGTAGCGGGCTCGGCGGCGTGTGGTGGGCGATGCGGTCCTCCGGCGCGCCGGCCCGCGGCTACGTCCGCGCGGCGTGGCTCATGCCGCTGGGCCTGGCGATCCTCGCGCTGCCGGACGGGCTGGCCGCGATGATCGTGCTGTCGCTGCTGCTGGGCGCCCCGTTCGCTCCGTTCAGCGCGGCCGGCGGCGAGCTCGTGCACCGCCTCGCTCCCGCCGGCATGGGCACCGAGAGCTTCACGTGGATCACGACGGCCCTGGTCGGCGGGGTGGCCGCGGGACAGGCGCTGGCCGGGCCGCTCGTCGAGCACGCGGGCTGGCGCAGCGCCGCGCTGGTCTGCGCCGCGGTGGGCGTCACCGGCGCCGCGCTGCTGCTCGCGCGCCGTGCCAGCCTCGTCGCGCCCCCGCGCACGGGCCATCAGAAGTCGATGACGCCCAAGAAGAGCAGAAGCACGACCGTCACTGCGAGTGAGAGCAGCAGCGACCCGCCGCAGCCCAGGCGGTTGGAGAAGAAGAGGAACACGCGGCGGCGCTACCCGCGCTGAGCGCGAGGCAACCGGATATCCGGGGTACACGGCTCGCGTGCGCCACCGCCATCAGCTTGCCGCGGTCCTTGTCATCGCCATGCTGCTGCTCGTTGCGGGGGCAACCGCGCCGTCGGCGTGGGCGCAGTTCCCCTCGACGAACTCGCCTCCGGCAGACCCGCCCGCCGCGGATCCGATCCCTGGTGAATCACCCGCGGGCGGCTCGAACGCGCTCGACGACGCCGCCGCCGCGCTGCGCGCGAACCCGGTCTACGTCGATCCCCGCGCCGAGCGAGCGATCTCGGATGCGGAGGCCGGCCGCCTACGTGAGCGGATCGCGAGCGCGGACGCCGGCCCGCTCTACCTCGCGATCCTGCCGGGTTCGGCGGCCGACGTGGCGGGCGGCGACCCGGATCGGGCGCTCGTGCTGCTCGCCCGCCGCGTTGGCGAGCCGGGGACCTACGTCGGCCTCATCGGCGGAGCCCTGCGCGCCGGTGCGACCGACGGGATCCTGCCCGAGGGCCAAGCGGGGCGGCTCGCGGCCGATGCGCTGCGAGCGCAGCGCGACGACGGGACGACAGCGGTCCTGACGACCCTGGTCGATCGCGTCGGAGAGGCCCGCGCCGAGATGGGTTCCGGCGGTGCGCGCTCGGCCGATGATCGCGGCGGTGGCGGCGGCTCGGGCCTGTTCCTGCTGGCGCTCCTGGGCATCCCCGCGGCGTTCCTGTTCGTTGGAGCTCGCCGCCGCAAGCGCCAGGCGCAACGCCGGGAACGCGACGAACTGGCCGAACTGAAGGCGTTCACGCGCGACGACGTGATCGCCCTCGGCCAGGACATCCGCGATCTCGACATCGACGTCGAGATGCCCAACACGCCGGCCGCCGCCCGCGACGACTACGCCCGTGCGCTCGAGCGCTACGAAGAGGCCGACACGGCCTGGGAGCAGGCGCGCCATCCCGGCGATCTCGAGCGGGTGGCCTCGCTGCTCGAGGACGGACGCCACGCGATCGCGTGCACCCGCGCCCGGATCGAGGGCCGCGCGCCGCCCGAGCGGCGGCCGCCGTGCTTCTTCGATCCGCGTCACGGCCCGTCGACCGACGACGTCGAATGGGCGCCGGATGGCGGCGCCCCGCGTCCCGTCCCCGTCTGTGCCGCCGACGCGCAGCGCTTGGACGACGGCGAGGAGCCGCACATCCGCCGCGTCGGCGGCGCGCCGTACTGGGACGCCGGGCCGCAGTACATGCCGTGGGCGACCGGCTTCTTCGGCGGCGGCCTCGTCCCCGGCCTGTTCTTCGGCTCGATGCTCGGCGCCGGCTTCGGGATGTTCGGCTCGCCCTTCTTCGGCGGCGGCGCGTGGGCCAGTCCCGGCGAAAGCGGCGGTGGCGACTTCGGCGGCGGCGATTTCGGCGGTGGTGACTTCGGCGGCGGCGATTTCGGCGGCGGCGGGTTCGGTGGTGGTGACTTCGGCGGCGGCGACTTCGGCGGCGGCGACTTCGGCTAGAACGCGCCGGCCGCGGCCAGCGTGCGCAGTTCAGGGCCCAGTTCAGGGTGCAGATCAGGGTGCAGCCCCGATGCCGCGCGGCCCGCTCGGCGGCAGGCTGGCCCCATGCTCGTCAGCGCGCCGAACCCCTCCCGTATGCAAGGGCGTTCCTCCGCCCCCCGGACGGCGCCATCCGAGCGTCGTCGCGACGTCGACCGCAGTCGCCTGGGGCGCGATCGCGGTCCTCTCTCTGCACGTCGTCGACGACTCCTTCTTGCAGCCCGCCTACGGCACGTCCGCTTCCGACCACCTCGTAAGCGCGCTCGTCCCGGTCGCCTGCTTGCCGCGCTGGCCTGGGCCCAGGTGCGCCTGCGCCGCGGCGCAGCCGGCGCGTTCACCCTGCTGCTGGCGCCGCTCGGCGTCGCGATGGGCGCCGAGGCGATGGACTAGTGGCGTGAGGCCGCCTCTCCGACGACGACTACACCCGGCTGCTGGCGATTCCCGCCGGGCTCACCCTCCTCGCCGTCGGCGCGCGGACGCTGTGGACGTCGCGGCGACGCGACGACCGCCGCCTGTGGCGCTATCCGCGACGGTTGCTGCTCACGGGCGCCGGCGTGCTCGGCCTGCTCTGGGTGGCCGCTCCGCTCGCCCTCTCCTACGGCTTCACGCACATCACCCGCGCGGAGATCCCGACGGCGAAGCTCGGCGCGGCGCACGAGCCCGTCACGCTGGAGACCCGCAAGGGCTTGAAGCTCAGCGGCTGGTACATCCC
>DASZDB010000657.1:0-3637 GCA_035942495.1 Solirubrobacteraceae bacterium | reverse complement strand
CCCGGCCGCGGTCGTGGCGAGCGCGAGCGCGAAGGTGTCGATCGCGAAGTCGCCGCCGTCCGGCAGTGCCCAGTACCACGCGGGCATGGCGACCATCCCGGCCACAGCGACCCACAACCCGACGGCGAGCCCCGCGCTCATCGGCCCGATCCAGCCCCACCCGGCCGTCCAGGCGAAGTCGCGCCAGGTCGTGCCCTCGCCGACCAGCTCGTGCAGGCGGGCCGCATACGAGCGCGGCTCCTCGCTGAGCGGGCGGTAGCGCTCCTCGATCGGCTCGCCGAGCACGATCGCCGCGCGCCGACGCTCGACGCGCGCCAGCCAGCGCATCGCCAGCAGCGTCCCGAGCGCGGCGAAGAGGCCGACGTACGTGATCGCCAGGACGAGGCTGATCATCGTGCCGACGCTCCACAGCACGCCGGCGATGATCGCGGTCGGCAGGCCGGCGAGGTTGAACAGCAGATCGCGGCCCCAGCGTCGCGCGTGGGTGTGGATCACACGGGTGGACACGACCAGCAGGATCGTCTCACGCAGCGCCGCGCGCCATGACGCCTGTCGGTGTCCGAGGGTGGGGAGAACCCCCGCCTACGACAGGGGCGCGGCCCGCGGCGAACGCGCGTCGCCGGCCTGCCGGCGTGGAACCCCGCTTCCGGCAGCGGTGTACTGGGATCGTGAGGCCGGCCTTCGTTCTCGTCGTGGCTGCTGCGCTCGCCGTGGCCATCGCCCCGGCGGGCAGCCCGGCGGTTGGCCGCGACGCAGCGTTTGACCGCACGTGCGTGACGCGTGCCGAAGGCCCCGCGCGCGCAGCCGGTCCGCCCTACAGCCGCGCCGACGTGCGGCTCGGCCGGCTGTTCTTCCTCGGGCTGGACCGTCGCCACCGATGGCAGCCGCGGCGCGGAGCGGACGGCACGCTGAAGATTCCCGTCGTCGTGGGCGAGGGCGAACCGGTGACGGTGCGGATCACGCCGCTGGGCCGCACGCGCGCGCGCCTGGACTTCGACATGGCGCAGTGGCGCCGCGAGGGACGACGTGTCGCCGACGGCGACGGTCAGCGGGCCGTGCGCTTCCACGCCTGCTCCGCCACCACACGGCGCTTCACCGACGGCAAGACGCTCGGTCGCTGGACCGGCTACCCCGGCGGCTTCCTGGTCGACCGGCCGGGCTGCGCGCGCCTCACGGCCACCGCACCCGCGATGCGCACCGTGCGCCGCCGGATCGCCCTGGGGGTGGCGGTGTCGCGCTGCCGGCCGTGAGATACGACGCTCAGCGCCGGACGTCGCCCAGCGGTGGCTCGCGCCCAGCCGGCTGCGAGGGCCGCGTGCACTCGCGGGGAGGCGGCAGCGCGCGCGTGACGACCTCGCCGACCGCCTCGAGCGCGACCGGCTCGCCGTGGTGCTCCACGGTCAGCGGCGCCCCGTCGAGCAGCTCGTAGTGCGCCTGGGTGCCGGCGGCCGTGATGCGCAGGCGCCGGCCGCGGTAGAGCATCCGAAAGCGCAGGCGCGTGAGGCGAGCCGGCAGGCGCGGCGCGAACCGCAGCCCGTCGCCGTGGGCGCGCATGCCGCCGAACCCGGCGACGGCGACGAGCCAGCAGCCCGCCAGCGCGGCGAGGTGGACGCCGTCCTTCGTGTTGAACGCGAGGTCGCGCAGGTCGATGAACGCCGTCTCGCCGAGGTAGTCGTAGGCGAGGTCGACGTGCCCCGCCTCGGCGGCGACGATCGCCTGCACGCATGCCGACAGCGACGAGTCGCGCGTGGTGATCGCCTCGTAGTAGTCGAAGTCGCGCGCCTTCTGCTCGTCGCTGAAGCTGTCGCCGCAGGCGTACAGCGCGAACACGAGGTCGGCCTGCTTGACGACCTGGCTGGAGTACAGCAGGTAGTACGGGTAGTGCAGCAGCAGCGGATAGTGCTCCGCCGGCGTGTTGGCGAAGTCCCAGTGGCGCAGGTGCGTGAAGTGCTCGGACTGCTGCGTCACGCCAAGCTCCTCGTCGTAGGGGATGACGATCGCGTGGGCCGCGTCGCGCCAGCTCGCGACCTCCTCCTCGTCGACGCCCAGCGCGGCCGACTCCTTGGGATGGCGGGTGGCGAGCGTCGCCGCGATGCGCAGGTTGCGCGCGGCCATGACGTTTGTGTAGACGTTGTTGTCGGCGATCGACGTGTACTCGTCGGGGCCGGTGACGCCGTCGATCCGAAACCCGCCGGCGGCGTCGTGGTGGCCGACCGAGCGCCACAGCCGCGCGGTCTCGACGAGCAGCTCGAGCGCCGCCCCGCGCTCGAAGTCCTCGTCCTGCGTCGCCGACAGGTAGCGGCGGGCGGCGTCGGCGATGTCGGCGTTGATGTGAAACGCCGCGAGGCCCGCGGGCCAGTACCCCGAGCATTCGCTGCCGGAGATCGTGCGCCAGGGAAACGTCGCCCCCTGCAGGCTCAGCTCGCGCGCCCGCGCCTGCGCGAGCGCGAGCGTCGAGTGGCGCCACAGCAGCGCGTCGCGGGCGGCGCTCGGCGCGCAGTACGTCAGCACCGGCAGCGTGTAGGTCTCCATGTCCCAGAAGGAGTGACCGTCGTAGCCGCGACCGGTCAGGCCCTTGGCGGGGATCGCTCGGCCCTCGGCGCGCGCGGCGGCCTGCAGGACCGAGAACAGCGCGAAGCGCATCGCCTGCTGCAGCGCGGGATCGCCCTCGAGCTCGACGTCGGCGCCCGCCCAGAAGTCGCGCAGGTAGTCGCGCTGCGAGGCGACGAGGTGATCCCAGCCGGTGTGCATGACCGCGGCCAGCGCGGCGTCGACCTGATCGCGCAGGGCCGGCAGCGAGCGTCGGCTCGACCAGCCGTAGGCGATGAACTTCACGATCCGCAGGGTCTCGCCGGGAACGAGATCGGTCGCGAACGTCACGCGCGCGAGGTCCTGCTCGCTCTCGGCGCCGGTGACGATGTCGTTGGGTCCCTCCACGATGTGGTCCATGCCCGCGGCGATGCGCCGCTTCGAGGCGCGCGTGATGTGGACGAGGCCGGCGCGCAGCTTGTGGTGGCCGTTCCACTCGCCCTGCAGCGGCCTGCGCAGGGCGGCCGCGGCACGCGGGTCGTTGTTCGTGGCTTCGGGCACGGGCTCGTTGGCGATGAGCTCGGACTGCACGACGATCCGCGCGGGAGCGCCATAGGTCTCGACCTCGTATTCGATTCCCGCGATCGCGCGCTGCACGAACGAGACGAGGCGCGTCGTGCGCAGGATCACGCCCTGGCCGGCGGGCGAGCGCCAATGCACCTCGCGGCGCAGGACGCCCGCGCGCAGGTCCAAGGTGCGCGTGTGGTGCTCGACGGTGCCGTAGCGCAGGTCGAACGGCTCGTCGTCGACGAGCAGGCGCAGGACCTTGCCGTTCGTCACGTTGATCATCGTCTCGCCGGACTCGGGATCGCCGTAGCCGGCCTCGGCGTACGGCAGCGGCCGCGATTCGAAGAAGCCGTTGAGGTACGTGCCCGCCCGCCCCGACGGCTCGCCCTCGTCGAGGTTGCCGCGCAGGCCGATGTGGCCGTTGGAGAGCGCGAAGATCGACTCGGTCTGCGACAGCAGGTCGAGCTGCAGCTTGTATTCGGGGACCGTCCAGGGGTCGACGCCGTAGACGTCCTCGCCGATCATGGGGTGCAGTCTGCCC
>DASZDB010000656.1:0-6307 GCA_035942495.1 Solirubrobacteraceae bacterium | reverse complement strand
CTGAACATCTCCGGCAGTAGCGCACGCGTGGCAAGCAGTTCTGCCGCCCGAGTGACACGGCGCGACCGATCCGGCAGTTGTGCACGCCGGTCCTAGGACCAATTGCCGATGGTGCTCTCGGCGCCGGCGCACGTAGCGTCGCCGCCATGCACACACCGACATTGACCGACGCCGTGCGGCGCGAGCTGCTCGTCCGCTCGGAGGTCACCGAGAGCCCCCATCGCTTCGGCGGGATCGAGTTCCGCCTCGGCCGCCGCGAGCTCGGCCACCTGCACGGCGATCGCATGGCCGACCTGCCGTTTCCCCGCCGCCTGCGCGACGAGCTCGTCGCGCAGGGCCGCGCGGAGCCCCACCACGTCCTGCCCGACTCAGGCTGGGTGACGCGCCGCGTCCGCGGGCCCGACGACGTGCAGGCGATCGTCGAGCTGTTCGCCCTCAGCTACGAGCGCGCGGTCGCGGCGCGCAGCGCCCGCACCCGGCAGCGCGAGGAGGTCGCCGCATGAGCC
This sequence comes from Solirubrobacteraceae bacterium, assembly GCA_035942495.1. Classification (GTDB taxonomy): domain Bacteria; phylum Actinomycetota; class Thermoleophilia; order Solirubrobacterales; family Solirubrobacteraceae; genus CADCVQ01. The sequence continues at coordinate 5,801 of DASZDB010000656.1, read as the reverse complement.
CGACCGCGATCATCACCGGCGCCTCGCGCGGCCTCGGCCGCGCCCTCGCCGACGCGCTCGCCGACCGCGGCTGGCGACTGGTCATCAACGCGCGCACCGAGGACGAGCTCGAGGCTGCCCGCGCCGAGCTCGCCGGGCGCACCGAGGTGCTCGCCGTCGCCGGCGACGTCGCCGACGCATGGCATCGCGGCCGGCTCATGTGGCTCGCCGGCGAGCGCATCGACCTGCTCGTCAACAACGCCAGCACGCTCGGCGCCGCGCCGCTGCCGGCGCTCGCCGACTACCCGCTCGCGGCGCTCGAGCGGGCACTACAGGTCAACGTCGTGGCGCCGCTCGCGCTGATCCAGCTCGCGCTGCCGCGGATGCCGGCCGGCGCGCGCATCGTCAACGTGACGTCCGACGCCGCCGTCGAGGCGTACGAGGGCTGGGGCGGCTACGGCGCCACGAAGGCCGCGCTCGAGCAGATCGCGAACGTCCTTGCCGCCGAGCGGCCCGACCTGCGCGTGTACGCCGTCGACCCCGGCGACATGAACACGCGTATGCACCAGGCGGCGTTTCCGGGCGAGGACATCTCCGACCGGCCGTCACCGCGCGAGAGCGTGCCGGGGCTGCTCGCGCTCGTCGAGGGCGACGTGCCGAGCGGGCGCCACCGCACCGCCGAGCTGGCCGCGATCCATGCGTAGCGGCCCGCACGGGGACGGGCCGGCGTGAGCCTGCTCGTCGCCGACGCGCCCCACACCCCCGCCCGCCGCGAGGCGCACGAACCGCCGGAGGCGCGCGGCCTGCCCCGCGACGGGGTGCGCATGCTCGTCGCCGACGGCGAGGGCCTCACCCACGCCCACGCCCGCGACCTCCCCGCCCACCTCGCGGCGGGCGACGTGCTCGTCGTCAACACGTCGGCGACGCTGCCCGCGGCGCTGCCCGCCACGGCCGCGGACGGCCGGCCGCTGCGACTGCACCTCTCGACGGAGTGCGACGACGGCCGCTGGGTCGTCGAGCTGCGCGAAGGCGACGCGCGCTTCGCGGGCGGCCGCGCCGGCGACCGCCTCGCGCTCCCCGGCGGCGCGAGCGCGACGCTGCTCGCCCCGTACCTCAGCGGCGCGCGCCTCTGGCTCGCGGAGCTGGAAACGAGCGGCCGCCCGCTGCTGGCGTACCTCAACCGCCACGGCGCCCCGATCCGCTACGGCTACGTCACATGCGAGTGGCCGCTGAGCGACTACCAGACGGTCTTCGCGATCCATCCCGGCAGTGCCGAGATGCCGAGCGCCGGCCGCCCGTTCACGCACGAGCTCGTCACCCGGCTGGTCGCGCGTGGGGTCGCGGTCGCGCCGATCAGCCTGCACACGGGGGTGTCGTCGCAGGAGGCCGGCGAGCTGCCCTACCCCGAGCGCTTCGCCGTGCCCGCCGCGACGGCTCGCCTCCTCAACGCGGCGCGCGCCGGCGGCGGGCGCGTCGTCGCGGTCGGCACTACCGTCGTGCGCGCGCTGGAGACCGCTGCTGCGCATGGCGACGGCACGCTCGCGCCGGCCGCCGGCTGGACGCGCCACGTCGTCGGCCCCGCGACCAGCGTCCGGGCCGTCGACGGGCTGCTGACCGGCTGGCACGAGCCCGAGGCGACGCACCTGCTCTTGCTCGAGGCCGTCGGGGGCCGCGCGCTCGTCGCTGACTCCTACGCGGAGGCGCGGCGCAGCGGCTATCGCTGGCACGAGTTCGGCGACGTGCACCTCATCCTGCCGTCGCGGCGCTGATGCGGGCGGTCGTCCTGCGCGCCTTCGGGCCGCCGGCCAACCTCGTGCCCGAGGACGTCGCCGACCCTCAGCCCGGCGCGGGCGAGGTGCTCGTCGACGTCCACGCCGCGAGCATCACGTTCGTCGAGACGCAGATCCGCGCGGGCCGGCCGCCGCACGCGCACATGGCCCCGGCGCTGCCGGCGATCCTCGGCAACGGCGTCGGTGGGGTGATCGCCGCGACGGGCGCGGGCGTCGACCCCGCGCTGCGCGGCCGGCGCGTCGTCACCACGACCGGCGCAACGGGGGGCTACGCCGAGCGCGTCGTCGTCGACGCCAGCCTGCCGATCGACGTGCCCGACGGCCTGGTGCTGCCCGACGCCGTCGCGCTGCTCGCGGACGGCCGCACCGCGCTGTCGCTCGTCGAGGCGGCCGCGCCGCGTGCGGGCGAGACCGTGCTCGTCGAGGCCGCGGCGGGCGGCGTCGGCGGGCTGCTCGTGCAGCTGGCCCGCCACCGCGGCGCACGCGTCGTCGCCGCCGCGGGCGGGGAGCGCAAGCTCGCCCACGCGCGGGCGCTCGGCGCCGAGGTCGCGCTGGACTACACGCGCCCCGGCTGGGCCTCCGGCGCCGGCGACCTCGACGTCGTGTTCGACGGCGTCGGCGGCGATATCGCCGCCGAGGCGTTCGCGCGGCTGCGGCCCGGCGGACGCTTCGTCGCGTTCGGGATGGCCGGCGGCGGCTTCGTCGGCCCGCAGGAGCGCACCGACGTGACGCTCGTGCGCGGCGTCCCGCTGACGCCCGAGCGCTCGCGCGCGCTCAGCGCCGAGGCACTCGAGCAGGCCGCCGCTCACCGGCTCGCCGCGACGATCGGCCAGACGTTCGCGCTGCACGACGCCGCAGGCGCCCACGCCGCGATCGAATCACGCGCGACGATCGGCAAGACGCTGCTGCTCGCCTGAGCTCGCCGATCCCTAACCTGCGCGGATGCGTCTGACGACCTTCCTGCCGCCCGGCTCCGACAGGCCGCGCGCCGGCCAGATCCGCGACGACGAGGTCATCTCGTTCGTCATGGACGACGAGACCGTCCTCGAGCGCCTGCGCACCGGCGACGCAGCGCCGGCGGACGGCGATCCGTATCCCGTGGCCGACGTGACGCTGCTCGCGCCGGTGCCGCGGCCGCGCGCGATCTTCGGGATCGGCCTGAACTATGCCGCCCACGCCAAGGAGCAGGGCCAGGAGCTGCCGGAGTTCCCGATCGTCTTCATGAAGCTGCCGAGCTCCAGCGCGCCGCCCAACGGCCCGGTCACCTGCCCGGCGGTGGTCAAGCGCCTGGACTACGAGGGCGAGCTTGCCGTCGTGATCGGCGACGGCGGCAAGATCGCCGGCTACGCCGTGGCCGACGACGTCAGCGCGCGGGACCTGCAGCGCCGCGAGCCGCAGTGGACGCGCGCGAAGGGCGCCGACGGCTTCTGCCCGTGGGGCCCCTGGATCACGACGGTCGACGAGGTGCCCGACCCGCAGAACCTGCAGATCACGACGCACGTCAACGGCGAGCTGCGCCAGGACTCCTCGACGAGCGACCTCGTCTTCGGCCCGCAGCAGATCGTCGACTTCATCTCCGAGACGTGCACGCTCGAGCCCGGCGATCTGATCCTCACCGGCACACCGAGCGGCGTCGGCATGTCGATGGACCCGCGCCGGTTTCTCGCCTCGGGTGACGTCGTGCGCATCGAGATCGAGTCGCTCGGCGCCATCGAGCATGTCATCGCCTAGCCTGGATCCATCCCGGCTCGACCCACGGCTGAGCGAGCGGCTCGGGGAGCTCGCGGATCTCGGCCATGTCGGTCACGTGCTGGGCTGGGACCAGCAGGTGATGATGCCGCCCGCCGGCGGAACCGCGCGCGGCGAGGCGCTTGCGACGATCAGCCGCCTGCACCACGAGCGGCTCGTCGCGCCGGAGCTCGGCGCGCTGCTCGACGAGGCGGCCGCCGGCGAGCCGCTGATCGCCCGGGCGGTGCGCCGCGACCACGACGTCGCGCGGCGCGTGCCGGGCGACCTGACGGCGGAGATGTCGCGCGCGGGCTCCGACGGCTATGCCGCCTGGCTGCAGGCGCGCGAGGACAACGACTTCGCCACCTTCGAGCCCGCCCTGCGGCGCAACATCGAGCTCGTGCGCCGCTACGCGGATTGCTTTCCCGAGGCCGACCATCCCTACGACCCGCTGCTGGACCGCTACGAGCCCGGGACCACGGCGGCGCGCGTGACGGGGCTCTTCGCGCGCCTGCGGGAGGGCCTCGTCCCGCTGCTGTCGCAGATCGCCATGCAGCCCGCCCGCCAGGCGTTCACCGGCGACTTCCCGGTCGCCGGGCAGCGCGAGATCGGGCTGCAGATCGTGCAGTCGATGGGCTTCGACGACGAGGCCTGGCGCCTCGACGACGCGGTGCATCCGTTTGCCGCCTCGCCGGACCGCTGCGACATCCGCGTGACGTCGCGCTTCGACGACCACAGCCTGACCGGCCTCTTCGCGCTCATGCACGAGGTCGGCCACGGCCTGTACGAGCACGGCATCGACCCGGCGCTCGAGCGCACGACGCTCGGCACCGGTGTCTCGCTCGGCGTGCACGAGTCGCAGAGCCGCCTGTGGGAGAACCTCGTCGGCCGCAGCCCCGAGTTCTGGACGCACTGGCTGCCGCGGATGCGCGATCGCTTCCCGCTGACCCTGCGCGACGTCGACCTCGACGGGTTCATCCGCGCGATCAACATCGTGCGCCCGACGCTCATCCGCGTCGAGGCCGACGAGGTGTCCTACGCACTGCACGTGATCCTGCGCTACGAGCTCGAGCTCGACCTCGTCGAGGGCACGCTCGACACGGCCGACCTGCCGGCGGCGTGGGCGGCGAAGATGAAGCAGTTTCTCGGCGTCGACGTGCCCGACGACCTCAGCGGCGTCCTGCAGGACATCCACTGGTCCGAGGGGATCATCGGCTACTTCCCGACGTACGCGATCGGCAACGTCCTCGCGGCGCAGCTGTGGCGCGCCGCGCATGACGACATCCCGACACTCGATGACGAGATCAGCCGTGGCGAGCTGGGCTCGCTGCGGGTCTGGCTGCGCGAGAAGGTCCACCGCCACGGCCGGCTGCTGACGCCGTCCGAGCTCGTCGAGCAGGCGGTGGGCGGACCGCTGGATCCCGCCCCGATGCTCGAGCACCTGCGCGAGAAGTACGGCGCGCTGTACGGCCTCTGACCCGGCCCCCAGGGCGCTAGTGCTGCTCGAGCACGCGGTCGATGAGGCCGTACTCGACCGCCTCGTCGGGCTTGAAGAAGCGATCACGCTCCATGTCGGCGCGCACCTGCTCCTCGCTCTGACCGGTGTGGTGCGCGTAGATCTCGTCCATCCGCTGGCGCGTCTTGAGGATCTCGTTCATGTGGATCTCGATGTCCGTCGACTGCCCCTCGAAGCCGGCCGAGGGCTGGTGGATGAGCACCCGGCTGTTGGGCAGCGAGAAGCGCTTGCCCTTCGCGCCGGCGGTCAGCAGCAGCGAGCCCATCGACATCGCGACGCCCATGCACATCGTCTGGATGTCGGGCTTGACGAAGTTCATCGTGTCGTAGATCGCCAAGCCGGCGTAGATCGAGCCGCCCGGCGAGTTGATGTAGAGCGAGATGTCCTTCTCGGGATCCTCGGACTCGAGATGCAGCAGCTGGGCAACGATGAGGTTCGCGACCTGGTCGTTGATCGGCGTGCCGAGGAAGATGATGCGCTCGTTGAGCAGGCGCGAGTAGATGTCGTACTCGCGTTCGCCGCGCGCACTGCGCTGAACGACTGAAGGGACGAGAGGCATCCGCGCATCCTAGTGGTCGTCCCGGGGGCCCCGGGGACGACCACCGGTGAGGTGCCCTCACTAGCCTGGAGCGGATGAGCAACGCGCGGAGCATCCGCGGCCTGACGAAGCGCTACGACGCTCGTCGCGCCGGCCGGCCGTGGCCGCTGCGCGGCGGCGGCCGACGAGCGGGTGCAGACGAGGTCGGAGGCTTCCTCGCCGTGCAGGACTTCGACCTCGAGATCGAGGA
>DASZDB010000655.1:0-4914 GCA_035942495.1 Solirubrobacteraceae bacterium | reverse complement strand
CCGTCAACCTCGCCGTCATTTGCGTCCAGGCCGGTGGCCCGCGCACTGCACTCGCGACGTCTTGCACCTCACCGTGCCGCGCGAGCGCGCCGAACCTGCTGGTCGAATCGCTCAGCTGGGCACGGGCTTGATGATCCGGTGAAGCCGCGCGGCTGCACCCAGCGCGGCGGCGAGCAGGAGCCCGGCGATCATCTTGCGCTTCATGGCGGGGACGCTACCGCGCATGCGCACCCACCGCGTTCGAGAGGCTGCGAGCCGGCGGCCGTTGCCGTACGCTCGCTACATGCCGGGCATCGAGGATCCCGACAAGATCGACGTCATCGCCGAGGACGCCGACGGCAACGCGCTGCTGTCGATCGTCCAGACCGGCCCGTGGCCTACCGACGGCTCCGAGCGCGGCCGCCTCAAGCGCAAGCTCGGGACCTACCTGCGCTACGCGCGGGACGGGCAGATGGTCGCGACGTACCCGAGCCTCGCGGGCCGCGCGCTCGTCATCGAGTTGACCTACGAGGTGGCGCCGCCGCAGTCGGTCGTCGACTACTGGCGCCGGCGCAGCGAGACGGCGGCGCGCGAGGGCGTCACGCTCAGCATGCGCGCGCTCGACGACATCGTCTGGCGCGCGTAGCGCCGCGGCGTCGCGGCCCGCGCGGGTCAGCCGTCGCTGCCGGTCGCCTTGCCCGGGTGCGGCGTGCCGAAGAGCCCGTCGAAGCCCGGGTCGCTCACGGACGGATCGCCGGTGACGACGCGTTCGCAGCCCAGCGACGCGGCGATCGCACCCTCGAGCGCGCTCTCGACGACCGCGAGGTCGGTGCCGGCGCCGCACTCGTAACGGTCGACCATCGCCCCGCCGTAGAGGATGTCGTCGCCGTCGCCGCCCTTGACGATGTCCGCGGCGCCGCCGCCGAGCACGATGTCGTTGCCCTCGCCGCCGTCGGAGACACCGTCGCCGAGCTGGTCGGCGCCCTCGCGCACGGGGTTCTGCGGCCCGCCGCGGACGACGTCGTTGCCCGCGCCGCCGAAGATAACGAGATCGGTGCCGCCGGACATCCAGATGTAGTCGTCGCCGTCGCCGCCCTCGATGCGCTCGATGTCGTCGGCGACCCGCTCGAAGATGTAGTCGTTGCCCGTGCCGCCGAGGACGCGGTCCGAGCCCGGGCCGGCGTCGATGCGGTCGTCGCCCGCGCCGCCGTCGACCCGATCGTCGTTTGCGCCGCCGTTGAGGTTGTCGTTGCCGTCGCCGCCGGTGATCCGGTCGTCGGCCGCGTCGCCCCTGATGATGTCGCGGTCATCGCCGCCGCTCAGGCTGTCGTTCTGCGAGCCGCCGGCCAAGACGTCGTCGCCCACGCTGCCGCTGAGGCGGTCCCGGCCCGGCCCGCCGGTGAGGTTGTCGTCGCCCGACTGTCCGGAGATCTGGTCGTTGCCGCCGCCGCCGTCACCGCGGTCGTCGCCGGTGCCGCCGAAGATCCGGTCGCTGCCGATGTTGCCGAGCAGGCGGTCGGCGCCCGTGCCGCCGCTGAGGCGGTCGGTGGCGCTGCCGCCGTCGAGCCGGTCGGCTCCGCCGAGGCCGCGCAGCGAGTCGCGCCCGGCCATGCCGTAGAGCCGGTCGGCCTGCGCGGTCCCGACGATCGTGTTGGCCCCGGAGTCGCCGCGCGTGGTGACCGCGGCCGCGCTGGCCGCGATCGTCAGGGTGAGCGTCGCGGCGAGGGCGGCAGGGGCGAGGCGGCGGGCGGTTGGCTGCGGGCGGGTGGCCATGCGGGAACGCTACCCGCGCCCGCGAGGGTGAACCACCCGCCTCTCACCAGATGCTCACGGAGAGCGGGTGGGCAAAGCGGCTATCCGCCGAGGGCGCGCAGGATGAGCGGTCCCAGCGTGACTGCGAACGCCTGCGTGAGATGCGACTCGTCATGGCGCACGAGGGCGCCGCCGATGACCGCGAAGCAGCGCCGCGAGTCGCAGAACACGCGCGTCAGGTCGATCACCTTCACGTTCGCGGAGCGCGCGGCGCGCGCCGCGGCGACCAGCGGGTCGGGACGCACCGAGGCCGAGCGCGGCCGCGTGCACTCGGTCTGCGCGCGGCGGCGGGCGGCGATCGCCCGCGACACGCACCGCAGCTGTTGGCGTGTCGAGGGCGGTGTGTCGCGGACGACGACGACGCCGCGGCGCATCCGCAACAGCTCGCTGATCGCGGCCCGGTAGCCGGCCCGCACGCTCGCCTTCGCGCTGCGGCCGCCGTAGGACTTCACCCGCGCGCCGGCGTGTGCGGAGAGAAACACCGTCTCGACCTCGGGATGCCCGCGCAGCCAGGCGAACATCTCGCCGTTCCACGTGCGGCACTGCCGCGACGCCAGCGGCGAGCCCAGGATCGGCTTCGCTCGCGTCAGCGGGCAGCCCGACCGCAGGATCGAGATGCCGCGCCAGCGCTTGGCGACGGTCAGCGGCAGGACGGCGTGCTTGAGGTTCGCGGCGTGGCTGTCGCCGATCAGCGCGAACGTGCGCTCGGCATCCTCCGGCGCCGCGCCGAAGCTGCAGGCCGTGATGAAGCCGCGGTGTTCGACGTTGTCGCAGAACGGGTCGGTGACGACCTTGGCGCGCTCCGGCGGCGGCTCGACGGTGTTGCGCAGGTCGGGGTTGTCGCACGGGTTGGCGGAGTCGCGCGCGGCGGCGCCGAAGCAGGGCGCGACGGCCAGCAGCACGACGCCGGCGGCGACATCGCCCGTGTCGGGCGCGCGGTCGCGGCACGTCGCCGCGCACACGGTCGGATCGGTCCAGGCGCTGTCTGCGTACCACTGAAACGGGCCGATCGAGAGTCCGGCGGCGGCCGGCAGGAAGCTCGCTTCGAACACGTTGGGCCGCGGTCGTGAGAGATCGGCGGCGAGGCCCCGCGCCACCAGCGCCGTCCCGTCGGCGGCGAGCGCGGCGAGGTCCAGCGCGGTGCGGTCGTTGCGGCGCGTGATGCAGATGCGGGCGCGGTTGCCCTCCCCGGGCACGAGCGTGACGCACAGCTCGCGGCCCGGGGCCGAGCTGAGCTCGAGCGAGTCCCATACCCCGGTGGTCACGATACGCAGCGTCATCCGCACGTCGCGCTGACCGACCGTCACCTCGGCGAGGTCCAGTGGGCCTTGGGCGTCGACGGGATCTGCGGTCGTCGACGCGGTCGCGCCGGCGCCGCCCGGCTCGGCGGCGATCGCGAGCGGCGCCGCGAGCAGCGCGAGTGCGAGGGCCGCGAGGATCGCGGCCCAGGGCGGGAGGCGAGTGGCGGTCATGGGTCGCGCCGGTAGGCCAGCACGTCTTGATGCGCGTCCCACCCGCGAGGCTGGTGGCTGACGAGCCGGACCGCGTCGCCGGACGCCGCGGCCAAGGCGCGCGAGATGTGAGCCGGCGTGTGCCACGCGTGCCCGTAGTCGAAGAGGGCGCCCTCGTACGGAAGGTGGAAGTGACCGTGCTCGCGCAGCGCGCGCTCGACGGCGTCGTGGCGCGGCGCGAACTCGCCCGTCGTGGGCGGCTCGGCATGGATCGTGACGATCGCGATCCCCGCGGGCTCCAGGGCATCGGCGAAGCTGCTCAGCAGCTCGGCGACGCGGCGCTCGTCGAGATGGGTGACGAGCGAGCCGCACCAGATGAGGTCGTGCCGGCCGAGGCGCATGCCGTCGAGGTTCGGGGTGGAGCGCAGCGGCGTGACGCCGAACTGCTGCGCGCAGAAGCGGATCGCCTGGCGGTTGATGTCGCACGCGGTGATCCGGTCGGGCTCGATCTCCTGCGCGAGCAGGCGCAGGACCCGGCCGTAGCCGCAGGGCATGTCCAGGCACGAGCCGACGTCCGCGAAGCTGCGCCCGGCGGCGCCGAGCGCGTGCTCGATCGCCTCGATCGCCGAGCGGCCGGCGCGCGCGTAGTGCGCGCCGTCGACGTCCTCGGGATGCCACATGTCGTCGTCGGGGTGGATCGGGCCGGTGACGGCAGGCAGGCTCAGCGCCGGCCGGGGGCGACGCATGCGCCGGCGCAGGGCGCCGCTCACGCGCAGCGCGACCTCCGGCGCCCGCACGCGCCGTGATGCTGTCTGGGCCCCGGGCACGGGCGCGAACGCTAGCGATCGCAGCACCGCGAGGCAGCGGCCCGCGCGCCATTCATCACGGCGGCGGCCGACGCTGCCGATCAGCCGCGGGGCGAACCACGTGCGGTGCGTCGCTCACCACGGGGCCGGCTCGTAGTCCTTGAGGAACACGCCATGCAGGTCCTCGCCCGCCTCGCCGCGGACGATCGGGTCATAGACCCGCGCCGCGCCGTCGACGAGGTCCAACGGCGCGTGGAAGCCCTCGCCGGCCAGGCGCATCCGCGTCGGATGCGGACGCTCGTCGGTGATCCAGCCCGTGTCGACGCTCGTCATGAGGATGCCGTCGCGCAGCAGCTCGTGGGCGCTCGTGCGCGTCAGCATGTTCAGCGCGGCCTTGGCCATGTTCGTGTGCGGGTGGCCCGGCCCCTTGTAGCCGCGGTGAAACTGCCCTTCGATCGCCGAGACGTTGACGATGTACGTGCGGCGTGCGCGCGAGGCCGCGAGGGCCGCGCGCAGCCGTCCGACGAGGATGAACGGCGCGGTCTGGTTGCAGAGCTGCACCTCCAGCAGCTCGACCGGGTCGACCTCCTCGACGTGCTGCACCCAGCTGTTGACGGCGTCGAGGTCGGGGACGAGGCCGCCGGCATCGATCGCCATCCCCGCGGCGATCCGCTGCGGCGACGCCGAGCCCGCGCTGAGCGCGAGCGCCGTGAGGGCGTGCGGCGTCGGTGTCCAGTGCGGACGCTCGATGGCAGCGGCCGGCGCCGGCAGCCCGCTCGTCACGCCGGCGGGGCCGTACGTGCGGATCGCCGGCAGCGGGCCGGCGGGCAGCGGCGCCGCCTCGGCCTCGGCGAGCAGGGCATAGG
>DASZDB010000654.1:0-2719 GCA_035942495.1 Solirubrobacteraceae bacterium | reverse complement strand
GCGAGGAAGTCGTTGTCGCCGAAGGAGATCTCGTCGGTCGTCGTCGTGTCGTTCTCGTTGATGACCGGCAGCACGCGCCAGTCGAGCAGCTTGTTCAGCGTGCCGCGCGCGTTGAGGTAGTGCGTGCGCGCGCTCATGTCGAAGAACGTCAGCAGCACCTGCGCCGACGTGATGCCGTGCGCGCGCAGCAGCTCGTCGTAGACGCGGTAGAGCTTGCCCTGTCCGACGGCGCTCGCCGCCTGGAGGTCCTCGATCGCGCGCGGACGGATCGATCGGACCGGCAGCGCCATGACGCGCATGCCGCGGGCGATCGCGCCGCTCGTGACCAGCACGACGTCGTGGCCGGCCGCGTGGCGGGCCGCGGCCTCCGCGCAGATGCGCTCGATGACGGCGGCGCGCAACTCGCCGTCGTCCTCGGCGACGATGCTCGAACCGAGCTTGATGACGTAGCGGCCCATGCGCGCTTTGAGCTTACGCGCGCATGGCCGCCGCGCTGCGCGGCTGGTGTGTCCGCTAACCCAGCTTCGTGGGCAGGGAGTACGCTCCGATCTTCGCCTCTTCGGCGTTCCAGTAGGCCGCGGCGTATTCCCCGCCCGTGCCCGGGATCGCCACGGAGCCGCCGAAGAAGTTGCGTGGCGACTCGGTCGCGAGCTCGCCGATCTGCTGCCACGGCGACTTCGGATCGGGACGCCAGAGGATGACGATGGTGTCCGAACCGGCGTTGGGCCGGAAGCGCGCCTGCCCCCAGAAGCCCACCGTGCCCTCGCCGGCGGGGAAGACGATGAACGGGAAGGCGTAGGCGTAGGCGGCCGGCTTGGCGCGGTTGCGCGTGTTGTACAGGCCCGACTGGTACGTGAACCAGTATTCCCGCGAGCCGACCTTGTACTTCTTGCCCGTGATCGGCGAGCGCGCCAGCGGCGCCGCGTCCTTGAGCAGGAACTGCGTCGTCGCCGCGACGCGGGGGTCGTTGTAGGCGAGGAACTCGGAGAGCTGGTTGAACTCCGCCTGGCGCATGAACGGGATGCCGTTGCGCGGGTCGGGCTCGCTCTCGTAGCCCATCTCGGTCAGGAAGATCGGCAGGTCGGGGGCGATCTTGCCGCCCGACTGGGCCGCCAGCGTGTCGAGGATCGGGCCGAGCGTGCCGATGTTGCCGATCGTGATCTCGTCGGGGTTCTTCGGAGCGACCGTCGGCGCGACCTTCTTCGTGTACGGGTGATGGGCGAACCCGGTCGCCTTCAGCGTCGGGTTCTTCACGAAGTCCTGGCAGCGCCGGCGCGCGGCGTCGGCGCCGTCGTACGGCGTGCCGTCGGGCTTGAGGCAGAGCATCTCGCGCAGGAACGGGACGGGACGCAGGCCGTTGGTGGGGCCGGTCTTGTCCGAGCCCAGCGGCGCGGTCTCGCCGAGCAGGATCGGGTCGTTGCCGTGGCCGGAGCGCTCGAGGCCCTGGACGCCGGCTTGGTGCAGCTCGCGGTACAGCATCGGTGCGACCGGCGTGTTGACGCCCCCGACGGTCTCCCACTGCGGCGACAGCCAGCCGGGCTGGTTGGGCTCGTTCCACAGCGACCACAGCGACACGCGCGGCAGCACCTTGCGGATGGCGTTCTCGTCTTTGTACGTGCCCGAGTAGCGCTTGCCGACCGCCTCTACGAAGCTGCGAAAGCGTGACGGGTACGGCCGGTACGTGCCCGCGTTCCTGCGCTGGCTGGGGGGCGCGATCTTGTGCGCGTAGCTCGGGCCGGGGCCGGTGATCGTGAGGAACACGCGCATGCCGAGCTTCGTGGCCTCCTTGACGAGGTTGTCGTAGCGATCCCAGTTGCGGGTCGGGTACGTGCGCGGGTCGGTGGGCCGGAACCGTGCGCGCTGGGCGCGCGCCTTGTCGCGGTTCTTCTCGCCCTTGATGCGCGCGATCTCGCGGTTCGTCAGGTCGGCGCCTTCGGCGGCGATGCGCCACAGCACGGTCGCGCGCACGGCATCGACGCCCATGGAGCGCATCGTCACCAGCGTGCGCGTCTGCGTCACGTTGTTGCGGTACAGCAGCTGGTCGTCGTCCATCATGATCGACGCCTGATCGGGCGAGGCCTGGGCCGCCGGGGCGCAGAGGCAGGCGAGCAGGATGGTCAGCGCTGCGAGGTTGCGAAGGGTCATCGGCGCGAAACGGTAGTGGGTCGCGGCGTGCCGCGTCCCCGTCGCCGTCGCGTTCTGAGCGCTGCCTTGCCGCACATCGACCTCCCCTGATTCGGTTCCCGCCTTCGACAACACCCGCTCGGGCGCGAAGGTTGCGCCGCGACCGTGCCGGCGCGAAATCAGCCCGGGTGCAGCTCGAACATGATCCCGGCGATCTCGACGTCATCGCCGGGCTCGAAGCCCTGTGCCTCGAGCGCCGTGATGATCCCCATCCGGCGCAGACGGCCCTCGACGTGCGCGAGCGACTCGTCGTTGTCGAGGTCATGGCGCATGAGCAGCCGCTCGACGCCGTCGCCCTCGACGCAGAAGACCCCGTCGTCGCGGCGCTGGACGCGGAATCCGCGGTTCGCCGCGGGCCGGAAGACGCGGTGCTCGACGCCGGGTGAGTCGTCGAGTGCGACCCGGTCGCCGGGCGCCGCGGCACGGCTCAGCGGCACGCGGCGCAACAGCTCGCGCGCGAGCTCGTCGGTGCCGGCGCCGGTCGCCGCGGACGTCACGAGCACCGGCACGTCGTCGCCCAGGCGCGTGCGCCACT
>DASZDB010000653.1:0-1930 GCA_035942495.1 Solirubrobacteraceae bacterium | reverse complement strand
CGCCTGCACGAGGCGAACTACATGCTGTGCCCGCACTGCGACTACGAGGTCAAGGAGGACTACCTGCGCTGTCCCAACTGCGTGCGCAAGCTGCGCGACCCGTGCCGCGCCTGCGGCCGGCCCTTGGATCCGACGTGGAAGCTCTGCCCGTACTGCGAGGCAGAGCCCGGCGACATCGGACGCCAGCCGCGGCTGCGCTCCGAAGCCTGACCCCCCCGAACTCAAGGAGACAGATCCCCAATGGACAGGAACCTGATCCTGACGGAGACGCATCCGCCCCCGTCGGACAGGACCCTGATCCTGGTCAAGCCCGATGCGTTCGCGCGCCGGCTGACCGGAGAGATCATCGCCCGCTTCGAGCGCAAAGGCCTGACGCTCGCTGCGCTGAAACTCATGACGCTCGACGAGGACATCGCCAAGCGCCACTACGCCGAGCACGAGGGCAAGCCCTTCTTCGAGGGACTCGTGAGCTTCATCACCTCGGGCCCGCTCGTCGCGATGATCATCGAGGGCCCGAACGCGATCGCGGCCGGCCGCCAGCTGATCGGCTCGACGCACGGGGTCTACGCGGCGCCCGGATCGATCCGCGGCGACTACGCCCTATCGATGCAGCGCAACCTCGTCCACGGCTCGGACTCCGAAGCGTCCGCCGAGCGCGAGATCGCGATCTACTTCGGCGACGAGTAGCCGCGCCGTTGCGGGCGGCGGCCGGCGCGCGTGGCCATCGGCGAGTTCACGGTGAATGACCGCGCTCCCCTGATCCTCGCCAGCCGTTCGCCGCAGCGGCGCGCGATCCTCGCGCAGCTGGGGATCGCGTTCGAGGTGCTGGCCGTCGATGTCGCCGAGATCGGCGCCGGCGACCCGGTCGCGGTGGCGCGCGCCAACGCGCTGGCCAAGGCTGAGGCGGCGGCGCGGCTGCGACCCGGCCGGACGATTCTCGGCGTCGACACCCTCGTCGCGCTCGACGGCCAGATCTACGGAAAGCCGGCCTCCGACACGGCCGCGCACGAGACCCTCGCGCGGCTCTCCGGACGCGCCCACGACGTCGTCAGCGGCCTCGCGCTGCTCGATCCGGCCAACCCTCAGGTTGGGCATGAGGTCACGAGCGTGACCTTTCGCACGCTCGACGACCGGCTGATCAGACGTTATGTCGAGACGGGCGAATGGTCCGGTAGAGCGGGGGGTTACGCGATCCAGGGCATGGGTGCGTGGCTCGTTCGCCGCATAATGGGCGACTACCTCAACGTCGTTGGTCTACCGGCCGGAAGATTGCTCGACCTCGACTTGAGCCTGATGCTCAGGGAGAACTAGAGGGATGGCTTGGCGCACGCTCTTGCGCCGCTAGACTCAACGGCGGCGCCAGCACCGCGAGCACCCGTCGCACGCGGTCCGCAGCACGGGTTCTCGCCACCTCTTTCATGGGTTTCTTCAGCTATCTCACCGGGTTCGGCGGCCGCGACATGGCTGTCGATCTGGGCACAGCGAACACGCTGGTCTACGTGCGCGGTCGCGGGATCGTCTTGAGCGAACCGTCGGTCGTCGCGATCGACTCGCGCAGCGGCGAGGTGCACGCCGTCGGGATCGAGGCCAAGCGGATGCTGGGCCGGACACCCGGAACGATCAGCGCCATCCGTCCGCTCAAGGACGGCGTGATCGCGGACTTCGACGTCACCGAGGAGATGCTGCGCCACTTCATCCAAAAGGTTCACCAAAATCGTTGGGCGCATCCGCGCGTCGTCGTATGCGTGCCCTCGGGGGTCACCGGCGTCGAGAAGCGCGCCGTCGAGGAGGCGTGTCTGAGCGCCGGCGCCCGCCAGGCCTATCTCATCGAGGAGCCGATGGCGGCGGCGATCGGCGCCGGCCTGCCGGTCGGCGAGCCGACGGGCTCGATGGTCGTCGACATCGGCGGCGGCACGAGCGAGGTCGCGGT
>DASZDB010000652.1:0-4177 GCA_035942495.1 Solirubrobacteraceae bacterium | reverse complement strand
GCCCCCGCCGATGACGGCGACGTCGGTCGTTGCGGTTGGGTCCTGCGGCACTTGCACCTCGCTTCGCCGGCATGATCCGGATCAGCTGTTGACGGTCGGCACCAACGCCCTCTCAGCCCGCGCCCGGCGGGCTCCCGTATGCCTTTGAGTGTAGACGCCTCCCGATCGCCACAATGGCTGAGATGCCCGTCCTCGACGACCGCCGCGTGCGGCTGCGCGAAGCCCGCCTGTACCTCGTCTGCGACCTGCGGCCCGGCGGCCGCGCGCTCGCCGACGTGCTGGCGCCGGCCCTCGCCGGCGGGGTCGACATCGTGCAGCTGCGCGACAAGCAGGCCGGCCGCGACGACCTGCTCGCCGGCGCGGCGGTCGCGCGCGAGCTATGCGACGACGCCGGCGCGCTGCTCATCCTCAACGACCACCCCGAGCTCGTGCAGGAAGCCGGCGCCGACGGCTGCCATGTGGGGCAGGACGACATGGAGGCGGCGGCCGCGCGCGCGCAGGCGGGGCCCGACGCCGTCGTCGGGCAGTCGACGCACTTCCCCGACGAGGTCGCCGGTGCGACCGACGCCGACTACATCGGCGTCGGTCCCGTGTACGCGACGCCGACGAAGCCCGGCCGTCATCCCGTCGGCGTCGAGCTCGTGCGCTTCGCGGCATTCCATGCGCCCCTCCCGTTCTTCGCGATCGGCGGGATCGACACGACGAACGTGCAGGACGTCGTCGCGGCGGGCGCGCGGCGGATCGCGGTCGTGCGCGCGATCACCGCGGCGGCCGATCCCGCTGCGGCCGCGGCGCAGCTGCGGGCGGCGGTCGAGCGCGAGGCACTCGATGGGCGCCCGTAGCCGCAAGCGCAAGCGCTCGGGAACGCGCGCAACCGAGGCCACGGCCGAGCGGTCCGCGCCCGCCGCCGCGCCCGCCCGCGCGGCGGAGCCGGCCGAGGACAAGATGGCCCGCGGCTATGCCCGCAGCCGCGCCCGCGACGACGAGATCCGCGCGAACCTCGTCCCGCTCGCGGAGGGCGAGCGTCCCGGCATCGTCACGTTCGCCGCGATCGTCGCCTTCGTCTTCGCGATCGCCAACGTCGCCACCGCGCTGACCGGCAACGACATCTCGTCGGCGACCGGCGACCCGTCGGTCGCGACCGCCGTCACGACGGCGCTGCTGCTCGTCGCCGGGTTCGGCATGCTCGCGCGCCAGTACTGGGCCGTGCTGGGCTTCGAGACGATCCTCGGCCTGCAGATCGTCTTCTTCTCGCTGTACCTCATCGGCGTGCAGAAGTGGTGGCACGCCGTGATCCCGCTCGTCGCGATCGGGCTGCTGGGCTGGCTGTTCTGGAAGCTCGTGGGCGCGATGGCGCGCCTGCAGATGCCCAAGCGCCCGGCCGACGACCGCCAGTAGCCGCTCGATAGGCTCGAACGACCATGGCGGAAAGCTCCTACGACTGCATCGTCATCGGCTCGGGCCCCGGCGGCTACGTCGCCGCCATCCGCGCCGCCCAGCTCGGGATGAGGACCGCGGTGGTCGAGTCCGATCAGGTCGGCGGGCGCTGCCTGAACTACGCGTGCATTCCGGCGAAGGCCGTCCTGCGCGTGGCCGACGTCCTCGGCGAGGTCCGCGAGGCGGGCGCCTTCGGCATCACCGTCGGCGAGCCCACTGTCGACTTCGCGGCGGTCGGCGAGCGGCGCAAGAAGGTCGTCAAGACGCTGACCGGCGGCGTCGCCGGCCTCATGAAGAAGAACGGGATCGACGTCATCGAGGGCCACGGCGTCGTGACCGACGAGGGCGACGTCAAGGTCGGCAGCAACTTCGATGGAACCGAGATCGCGGCGACCACCGTGATCCTCGCCACCGGATCGGTGAAGCGCCCGCTGCCCGGCACGCGCTTCGGCGGCCGCGTCATCGGCACCGAGGAGGCGTGGGCGCTGGACCAGCTGCCCAGGACGCTCGCCGTGGTCGGCGCCGGTGCATCGGGTACGGAGATCGCCTCGGCCTACGCCCGGCTGGGCAGCAACGTCACGCTCTACGAGGCCCTTGACCGCGTGCTGCCGACCGAGGACGCCGACATCTCGAAGATCGCCGAGCGCGGCTTCAAGAAGCAGGGCATCGTCGTCCGCACGGGCGTCGTCGTGGAGAACGTCGTGTCGGGCGAGGACGGCGTCACGTTCAGCGTCGCCGGCGACGCCGCCGACGCGGAGTGGCTTGTGATCGCCGCCGGCCGCGCCCCGGACGTCGAGAACCTCGGCCTCGAGGACGCCGGCATCCAGCTCTCCGAGACAGGGATGGTCGCCGTCGACGGCGCCATGCGCACGTCGCTGGCCGGCGTCTACGCCATCGGCGACCTCGTCGCCGGCCCGGCGCTCGCGCACAAGGCGTCCGACGAGGGGATCATCGCCGCGGAGGACGCCGCCGGTCTGGAGACCCACCCGCTCGTGCATGTCGACATCCCGCGCGCGACGTTCTGTGACCCCAACGTCGCGAGCTTCGGGCTCACCGAACAGCAGGCGCGCGAAGCCGGCCACGACGTTGTCGTCGGCAAGATCGGCTTCGGCGCCGTCGGCGCGGGCACGGTCTACGGCGACCGCACAGGGATGGTGAAGATCGTCGGCGACCGCCGCTACGGCGAGCTGCTCGGCGGCCACATCGTCGGCACGAAGGCGACCGACCTCATCCAGGAGCTCGTCAACGTGCGCGCGCTCGAGGGCGGCTTCGTCGAGGTCGCGCGCATGGTGCACGGTCACCCGACGCTGTCGGAGGCGATCATGGAGGCTGCCCGCGACGCCGACGGCTGGCTCGTCCACGGCTAGTTCCGCGATGCGACCCGACGCCGACCGAGCGGCCTTCTACTACGACCTCTTCAGCCCGGAGGCGTACCTCGCCGCCGAGCGCGTGCTCGAGCGGCTTCCGGGCGCCGAGTGGATCCCGGTGCGCGCACCGGACCTGCCGGGCGCCGACACGCTGGACGCCTTTCGCTGCGAGACCGACGTCGCCGCCTTCCGCGACCGCATCGAACACGTCGCGGCGCGCCGCGGGCTGCAGCCGCTGCGCTGGCCCGACCGGTTTCCCTCCGATACCGCGTACGCGATGCACGTCGCGACGTACGCGCGTCAGATCGGGCGCGCGGTCGCCTTCTCGCTCGCCGCGTTTCGCCAGGCGTTCGCGGCCGGCCGCGACCTCGGCGTGCCCGACAACGTGCTCATCGCGGCCGCCGCCTGCGAGCTGCATCCCAACGCCGTCGCGAAGGGCGCGGCGCTGGAATCGGTCGCGCGCGCGCTGGCCGACGCCACCGCGCTCGCGGCGCAGCGCGGCGTCCGCGACGTGCCGGCCGTGTGGCTTCCCGACGGGCGCGTCTTCCACGGCGACGAAGCACTTGACGGCGCGGCCCACGCGCTGATCGCGTAGCGTCGCGAGCGCATGCGCGCCAATCGCAGCTACCGCCTGCTGCACACCCGTGCGAGCCGCCGCCCGGCGAGCCTCGATCCGGCGCGCATCGACCACCTCGAGGTCGTCGACGTCGCTTCCGGCGAGGTCGTCCTGTTCTGGGATCTGCCGGCGCCTGAGGCCGCCAAGCGCGCGCGCCGCCTGCGCGAGGAGCTCGCCAGCCTGGAGGTCGAGGAGTTCATCGACCGCTGGGCCGGGACCGAGCAGGCTTAGGACCTCGGCCGGCCGCTGACGGCCAGGCCCGCGCCGAGTCCGACGATCGTCAGCCCGCCCGCCCCGCCGATCGCCGCCAATCGCCGTGGCGACGAGACGAGCCATGAGCGCGCGGCGCCGGCGAGCAGCACCCACATGTTGTCGCAGAGCAGCGCGATCGCGCAGAAGATCGCGCCGAGCGTCAGCAGCTGCAGCGACACCGAACCGCTCGAGCGGTCGACGAACTGCGGCAGCACCGCCATGAAGAAGACGATCACCTTCGGGTTGAACAGCCCGACGAGGAAGCCGTCGGTGAGGATGCGGCGCAGCACCTTCGGCTCGACCGGCGCGTCCAGCGCTGCCATGAGCGAGCGGCGGTGGCGGAAGGTCTGGACCCCGAGGAACACGAGGTAGGCGGCGCCGAGGAGCTTGATCACGGTGTACGCCGTGATCGACTCCTGCACGAGCGCACCGAGCCCGAATGCCACGGCGATCACCTGCACGTAGACGCCCGCGGTGTTGCCGACGACCGTCGCGACGCCGGCGC
>DASZDB010000651.1:0-3296 GCA_035942495.1 Solirubrobacteraceae bacterium | reverse complement strand
GCCCCCGCCGGCCCGCCCGGCGCCTTCGATCACGCTGCCGATGCCCTCGGCGAGCCGCCGCGCGCGCTCGCTCGTATCGACCGAGAGCATTCGCGCCGTCGGTGTCTCGGCCGGCGCGCGCAGCGTCGCCGCGAGCGCAGCGAGCGAGAGCTTGTCGATGCGCAGGGCCCGAGCGAGCGGGTGCGCCCGGGCACGCTCGACGGCGGCGGCCGTCCCGACCATCACGCCCGCCTGCGGCCCCCCGAGCAGCTTGTCGCCCGAGAACGCGACGAGCGCCGCGCCGGCCCGCACGGAGCGGCGAACCGCCGGCTCGCCCGCGAGCAGCTCGACGTCATCGGCGAGCACGCCGGAGCCGACATCGTCGATCACCGCGACGCCGAGGTCGCACAGCTCCTCGATCTCGACCTCCGCGACGAACCCGATCGAGCGGAAGTTCGACGGGTGCGCGCGCAGGATCGCCCCGACCCGGTCGCCGCCCGCCGCCACCGCCGCCTCGTAGTCGGCGCGCCGCGTGCGGTTCGTCGTGCCGACTTCGACGAGCTGCGTGCCGGCGACGGAGAGGATCTCCGGGATCCGGAAGCCGCCGCCGATCTCGATGAGCTGCCCCCGCGACACGATCGTCTCGCGACCGCCGGCCAGCGCCGCCGCCGCGAGCAGGACGGCCGCTGCGCAGTTGTTGACCGCCATCGCCGCCTGCGCGCCCGTCAGCTCGCGCAGCAGTCCCTCGACGTGCGCGTGACGCGACCCGCGCTCACCCGAGGCCAGGTCGAGTTCGAGGTTGCAGTAGCCCTCGGCTGCGTGGGCCACCGCGGCCTGGGCCTCCGCCGCCAGCGGCGCGCGGCCGAGGTTCGTGTGGACGATCACGCCCGTCGCGTTGAGCACGCGCCGCAGCTGCGGGCGCAAACGCCCGCGGGCGCGCGCGACGAGATCGACCGTCTCGTCGGCGACGCCCGCGTCGGTCCCGTTGAGCAGCTCCTCACGGCGCGCCTGCAGCTCCGCGCGCGCCACCGCGGTCGCCAGCCGGTCGACGGACGGCAGGTCGCGCAGGCGGTCGCGGTCGCTCATACGGAACGGCGAAGGAGTCGAACCTTCCAGCGCGAGGTGTCGCGCCCCGCCGGTTTTGAAGACCGGATGGGCCACCGGGCCCGGGCCGCTCCAGGGTGGTGTGCCCCGTGCAGGGCGATCATCGCACCGCGATGGCGCCGGCCTCACCGGCGACGACCTCACCGACGACCGGCCCCGGCAGCGACGACGCAGCCTCGGGCGCGACCGCGACGAGCAGCCCGCCCGACGTCGTGGCGTCGCACACCAGGCGCCGGCGCGACTCCGGGACGTCGGCCGCGAACGACGTGAAGGTCTCCGCGTAGTCGCGGTTGCGGCGGCTGCCGCCCGACACCGCGTCGTCGGCCTCGAGCAGGTCGAGCACGCCCTCGATCGCCGGCACGGCGGCCGCGTCGAGCACCGCGGCGACGCCGCTCGCCCGCCCCAACGAGTGCAGATGGCCGAGCAGCCCGAAGCCCGTGACGTCGGTCATCGCGTGCGCCGCGGCGGCGCGCGCCGCGGCGGAGGCGTTGTCGTTGAGCGCCGTCATCGTCGCCACGCCGCGCGCAAGCAGCTCGTCGTCGCGGTTGCCGCGCTTGCGCGCCGTCGTGATCGCGCCGACGCCGAGCGGCTTCGTGAGGACGAGCCGGTCACCCACGCGCGCCCCCGCGTTGGAGATCAGCTCGTCGGGATGCACCGTCCCGGTGACCGACATCCCGTACTTCGGCTCGCGGTCGTCGATCGAGTGCCCGCCGACGACGGCGATTCCGGCCGCCGCCGCGATGTCCGCGCCGCCGCGCAGGATCTCGCGCAGCACGTCGCCGCCGAGCGACTCGAGCGGAAACGCGACGACGTTCATCGCCGCCAGCGGGGTGCCGCCCATCGCGTAGACGTCCGACAGCGCGTTCGCGGCGGCGATGCGCCCGAAGTCGTACGGGTCGTCGACGATCGGCGTGAAGAAGTCGATCGTCATCACGAGCGCGATCTCGTCGGTCAGCTTGAACACCGCGGCGTCGTCGGCGGTGTTGGAGCCCACGAGCAGCCGCGGGTCCGCGACGGCGGGGAGGCCTCGGACGATCGGCAGCAGCGCTGCCGCCGGCAGCTTGCAGCCACAGCCCGCGCCGTGCGCGAGCGACGTCAGCGCAATCGGCGTCGTTGCGGGCAAACCGCTCACGGAGCTAAGCGTAGGGGGTCGTCCAGGCCGGCCGACGCGCAGCCGGCCCGCAACGCCCGCTCAGGCCACGTCGAACCGGTCGAGGTTCATGACCTTGTCCCACGCGGCGACGAAGTCGTGCACGAACTTCTCGCGCGCGTCATCGCTCGCGTAGACCTCGGCCAGAGCCCGCAGCTCCGAGTTCGAGCCGAACACGAGGTCGACGCGGGTGCCCGTCCACCGGACCTCGCCCGTGCCGTTGCGACCCTCGAACCTGCCGGCGTCGTCGGGCGTGGCGGTCCACGTCGTGCCGAGGTCGAGCAGGTTGACGAAGAAGTCGTTCGTCAGTGCGCCCGGCGTCTCGGTGAGGACGCCGTCCGCCGAGCCGCCGGCGTTCGCCCCCAGGACCCGCAGGCCGCCCACGAGCACGGTCATCTCGGGGGCGCTGAGGGTCAGCAGGTTCGCCCGGTCGAGGAGCAGGTACTCGGCCGTCAGCCGCTGGTCCTCCGCGAGGTAGTTGCGAAAGCCGTCCGCCGTCGGCTCAAGCGCGGCGAAGGACTCCACGTCGGTCTGCTCCTGCGACGCGTCCGCGCGGCCCGGCGTGAACGGAACCTCGACCGCGACGCCGCCGTCCTTCGCCGCCTGCTCGACGGCGGCGCAGCCGCCGAGGACGACGAGATCGGCGAGCGAGACCCGCTTGCCGCTGCCGTTCTGCGAGCCGTCGAAGGACGCCTGGATGCCCTCGAGCGCGGTCAGCACCGTCGCCAGCTCGGCGGGGTCGTTGACCTCCCAGTCCTTCATCGGCTCCAGGCGGATGCGCCCGCCGTTGGCGCCGCCGCGCTTGTCGCTGCCGCGGAAGGAGGCCGCCGACGCCCACGCCGCGCGAACGAGTTGCGAGACGGACAGGCCCGAGTCGAGGCTCTGGCGCTTGAGGAGCGCGATGTCGTCGGGCCCGACGAGCTCGTGCGTGACCGCGGGGACCGGGTCCTGCCACAGCAGTTCCTCGTCCGGGACCTCCGGCCCGAGGTATCGCTCGACCGGCCCCATGTCGCGGTGCGTGAGCTTGAACCACGCGCGGGCGAACGCATCGGCGAACTCCTCG
>DASZDB010000650.1:0-2880 GCA_035942495.1 Solirubrobacteraceae bacterium | reverse complement strand
CGAAGATCGCGTTGACGCGGGCCGCGTCGGCGTCCTGCCGGCGCCGCGCCCGCGCGGCCGGCCGGACCACGACGCGCCCCAGGAGCGCGAGCCTGCGCGTGCGCCGCTCCAGCCGGTCGGGGTGGGCCATCGCCTTCGCCTCGGCGTCGATGCCGGCCAGGTAGCGCGCGAGCATGTTCAATCCGACCGGCCCGATCGGGGGCTCGCGCTCGATCACCTCGTGCCCGAGCGAGCGCAGCAGCTCGGCGCTGGACTCCGCCGCGCTGCGCCACTCGCCGTTCAGGCGCGCGCTGCTGCCGGGGGGAATCCGGGTCGACAGCGCGATCCGCAGGCGCGGGGGGTCCTGCTGCGCCGCGGCCACGAACGGCCGGCCGGTCGCGATTTCGTAGAGCAGCGCCGCGTCGGCGACGCCGCGGGTGAGAAAGCCGTACACGGACAGGCCGCCGAAGATCTCCTGCGCCGGCGCCGTCGTGATCGCCCCGCGCGTGACCTTCAGGCCGAACAATCCGCAGCAGGCCGCGGGGATGCGAATCGACCCGGCGCCATCGGAGGCGGTCGCGGCCGGCACGAGCGCCGCGGCGACGGCGCTCGCCGAGCCGCCGCTCGAGCCGCCCGACGTGCGGTCGAGGTTCCACGGGTTGCGCGTTATCCCGCCGTGCGCGGTCTCGCAGAACGGCCACGCGGCGAGCTCCGGGGTGCGCGTGATGCCGACGACGATCGCCCCCGCCGCGCGCAGCAGCCCCACGAACGCGGCATCCTCGGGCTCCGGCTCGCCGTGGGCGTGCGAGCCGCAGACCTTCGCCTCGCCGCCGACGGGCGTGTCGTCCTTGACGGCGATCGGGACGCCGAGCAGCGGCAGGTCGGCCGCCGCGCTCACGCGCCGGCCTGCCGCGTCGGCCTCGCGCAGCGCGCGCTCCGCGAACACGACCCGAAACGCGTTCAGCTGCGGATCGAGCGCGGCGATCCGCTCAAGCGACATCTCGACGAGCTCGCGCGGCGTGACCTCGCCCGCACGCACGAGCTCAGCTTGGCGGGCGACCCCTGCGAAGGCCAGGTCGCGCCGATCGACGGCGGACGGTTTGGTGGCGCGGCCCATCGGCTGCAAGGGTAGTGACCGGCCCTGCCGGCGCGCCCGTCCCGCCGCGGTCGTCGCCGCGCGCCCGCGCCCGCTCCCGCCGCCGCGCCGACCGGTCTAGGGTTGCGCTCATGAGCCTCGTCCACGTCGAGGATCGCGACGCGGTCCGCCACGTCGTGCTCAACCGCCCCGAGAAGCGCAACGCGCTCTCGAGCGCGCTGATCGAAGAGCTCGGCGAGGCGCTGCACGCCGCCGCCGCGGAGCCCTCCGTCCGGATCGTGGTCCTCCGCGGCGCGGGGACGACGTTCTCCAGCGGCATGGACCTCGCCGACCTCGGCGCGCTCGCCGCCGATCCGACCCGGCTGCACGACTGGCGGACATCGATCCTGCGGATCTGGAACCTCTGCGAGGACATGGCCAAGCCGACGATCGCGCAGATCCACGGCGCCTGCCTCGGCGGCGCCGCCGAGCTCGCGATGGCCTGCGACATGCGCGCCATGGCCACCGACGCGGTCATCGGGGTCGTCGAGACGCGGATCGGGCTGATCCCCGACCTAGGCGGCTGCTCACGGCTGCCGGCGCTCGTCGGGCTCGGTCGCGCGAAGGAGCTGATCATGGCCTCGAAGGTCATCGACGGCACCGAGGCCGAGCGGATCGGGCTCGTCAACCGCGTGGCGCCGGCCGACGGGCTCGATGCCACGACGGCCCAGCTCGCCGGCGAGCTGCTGGCCTGCGCGCCACTCGCCGTCGGCCTCGCCAAGGGCGTGCTGAACGCCGCCGCGCGGCCGGCGCTGGCCGGCACTCTCGAGCAGGAGGTCGCCGCGCAGGTGCTCTGCGCGACAAGCGAGGACTTCCGGGAGGGCACGCAGGCGCTGGCCGACCGGCGCCCGGCGCAGTTCAGCGGGCGCTGACGCATGCGCCGCTGCCCGCCGGTGGCCGCGCACCGGCCGCGGGATATGCTCGACGCGCCTTGCCCGAGCCGGTCTCCATCATCGGTGCCTCAGGCGCGCTCGGCTTCGGCTTGGCGGTCCGGCTCGCTCGCGCCGGCTGCGCCCTCACCCTCGGATCGCGGGACCCCGAACGCGCCGAGCAGGCCGCCGTCCGCGTCGGCCAGGCCATCCCGGGCAGTCTCGTGGCCGGGCTCACCAACCAGGATGCGGCCGCCCGCAACGAGCTCGTGATCCTGTGCGTGCCGTTTCGCAACCAGGCGGAGACCCTGCACAACCTGCGCGACGCACTGCGGCCCGGCCAGCTCCTCGTCGACTGCACGGCGCCGCTGGCCGCCGCGGTCGGAGGCAAGGCGGTGCGCACCGTCGGCGTCTGGCAGGGCTCCGCGGCGGAGCAGGCGCAGGAGATGGTGCCCGATGGCGTCGCCGTGCTCAGCGCCCTGCACACCGTCAGCGCCGCGTCGTTGCGCGACCTCGACCACGCCCTCGACGAGGACGTCCTGCTGTGTGGCGACAAGCGCGCTGACAAGCGTCGCGTCGCGGCCGTCATCGACGCGATCGCCGGCCTGCGCTGCATCGACGCCGGGCGCCTGGAGATGGCGCGCATCGTGGAGGCCATGACCGCGCTGATGATCTCGATCAACGCGCGCCACAAGACCCGCGCGGGCGTGAAGATCAGCGGGCTGCCTGACGACCTGTGGCCGGCCTGATGGGCGGAGTCGTCGTCCTCGCCGGCGGCACCGGCGGGGCGAAGTTCGCGCGCGGGATGCTCGACGTCGCGGACGACGCGCTGACCGTGATCGCCAACACCGCCGACGACATCGAGATCTACGGCGCCTACGTCAGCCCCGACCCCGA
>DASZDB010000649.1:0-1510 GCA_035942495.1 Solirubrobacteraceae bacterium | reverse complement strand
GGGCGCGCCCGGTGCGATATCCGCACTCGGCGCGCCCCGACGGCGACGGGGGCGAACCTGTCGTCGCTGCGGCTAGGAAGAGCATGGGCACCCTCTTCGGCGCCGCCGGGCACATCGCCACACGACAGCACGGACGGATCTCGCACGCGCAGCTGCTCGCGGCCGGTGTCGACCGCGACCGGATCAAGCGCTGGAGCGCGGACGGGCGCCTGCGCCTCGTGCACCGCGAGGTCTACGCCGTGGGCCACACCGCTGCGGACCTGCTCGCCGATCTCATGGCCGCTGCGCTGGCCTGTGGCGACGGAGCCTTCGCGAGCCACCGCTCGACGCTGCACGCGCGCGGGATCCTGCGGGAGCGCCCGCCCAAGCCCGAGGTCAGCGTGCCGTCACGCAATGGCCGGCGGCAGCCGCTCATCGTGGTGCATCGCGTGGTTGCGCTTCCGCGCTCGGACACGACGACGTTTCAGAGCATCCCGATGACGACGGTGCCGCGTGCGCTGCTCGACGTCGCTCCCGCGCTCTCGCCCTCCGCGCTGTGCCGGGCGTGCCATGAGGCATGGGTCCGCTATCGCGTGAGGCCGGCACAGATCGAGGCGTGCATCGCACGCAACCCGACGAAGAAGGGCATCGCCAAGCTGCGACGGGCGTACGGCGCCGATGCGACCCTCAGCGAGCTCGAGAAGGGGTTCCTCCGCCTGCTCGACCGCCACGGCCTGCCGCGGCCGCGCACGAACATCGATGTGAAGGGCGACAAGGTCGATTGCCACTGGCCGCAGCACGGCCTGACCGTCGAACTGCACAGCTATGGCTTCCACGCCACTCGCTGGTCCTTCGAGAAGGACAACACCCGCCGTCGCCGGTCGCGGCATCTGCCGTTCACCTGGGGTGACGTGTTCGAGCGTGGCCCGCAGACGGTCGCGGAGCTCCGCCCGCTCCTCCTCCGATCGCACGGTCGGGGCGCGGCCGGTGCGATATCCGCACTCGGCGCGCCCGAACCGCGGGCGAGGCCGCTCAGCTGACCGGCGCGCGTGCCCCGGCGTGCCAGCTCAGCGCGTAGCTCGGGTCGTCGAGCTCGCGCGCGAGCGTCGTGAGGCGCAGCGGCCGGAACGTGTCGCACATGACCGCGAGCTCGTCGGTCGACGTCGCGCCCAGGGACGCCTCGACGCGGCCGGGCTGCGGGCCGTGGGGGAGACCGCTGGGATGCAGGGTGAGCGCGCCCGCGCCCACGCCCGCGCGCGAGCCGAACCGGCCGTCGACGTAGTAGATGACCTCTTCGGACTGCAGGTTGGAGTGGTGGTAGGGGATCGGCACCGCGAGCGGATCCCAGTCGAGGTGGCGCGGGCAGAACGAGCAGATCACGAAGTTCGGGCCCTGGAAGGTCTGGTGGACCGTCGGCGGCTGATGAAACCGCCCGGACTTCGGCTCGAAGTCGTGGATGTTGAAGCTGTAGGGATAGACGTAGCCGTCCCAGCCGACGACGTCGAACGGGTGGTAGTCCAGGACGAAGTGC
>DASZDB010000648.1:0-16369 GCA_035942495.1 Solirubrobacteraceae bacterium | reverse complement strand
TACCCCTCGTACGACTACGCGTTCGTCCTTGCCTCCGCGCAGGACATCCTCGAGGGACGCGCGACCGGCTACGAGGTCCCGCTCTACAGCCCGGTCCCGCATCCGCTCACGCTGGTCGCCGCGCTGGCCGCCGTCCCGTTCGGCGACGGGGCATTCACGATCTTCGTGGTCCTGGGCCTCGCGGCGCTCGGGCTGCTGTGCTGGGCGCTGGTGCGGATCGGCGCCCTGCTCGGCTCATGGCCGGCGGGCCTGCTCGCCGCGGCGCTCGTGTTCACGAGCCCGCCGATCTTCGAGCTCGCCGCGCGCAACCCCGGCGACGTCGGATTTGCGGCGTTCGTGGCCGCCGCGGCGGCGGCCGAGCTCGCGCGCCCGCGGCGCGGCGCCGCGGTGCTCGTGCTGCTCACGCTCGCCGGCCTCCTGCGCCCGGAGGCGTGGCTGCTCGCCGGGCTCTACTGGCTCTACCTGCTGCCGACACGCACGTGGCCTGAGCGCGTGCGGCTTGCGGCGCTCGCCGCCGCCGCGCCGCTGGCCTGGATGGCGATGGACGCGCTGCTCACGGGCGACCCGCTGCACTCGGTCGAGGTCACGCGCGTCTACACCGAGAAGGCGTCGGCGACCGCCTCCCCGCAGGAGGTCTGGAAGGCGCTGACATCGGTCACCGGCTGGCCGCTCGTGCTCGGCGCGCTGGCGGGCGCCGTCCTCGCCTGGCGCGACGACCGCAGAGCCGCTCTGGTCCCCCTCGTGGCCGGCGCCGTCGCGCTCTTCGCCACCGCCGGGCCGTCGCTGCTCGGCGAAAGCCCGGTGCTGCGACGCTACCTCGTCCTTCCGGCCGCCATGGTCGCCGTACTGTTCGCGCTCGCCGCCCTCGGGTGGACGGGCGCGCGCCGCGGGAAGGCGGCCTGGGGTGCGGGCGGCCTCGCCCTCGCGGTCGTCGCGATCGTCGTGCTCGCGAACGACCGCGCGCGTTCGTGGGACAGCCACCGCGACGACCAGGCGCAGCGGGTCGTGCTCGTCGATCACCTGCAGGCCTGGGCGACCGCGCCCGCCCAGCGCGCGTACCTGACCGCGCCCGCCTGCCACCCGATCCGCGTGCCCGGCTACGGCTACCGGCCGTACCTTCGCTACTGGCTGAACGTCCCCGCCCGGGCGGTCGCGTTCAGCTTCCGCGACGCGACGCCCGAGCGAGGCACCGTGCTGTTGCCGACGCCGGCCGACGATTATCAGCGCCGCACGCTCGTGACGATCGGGCGGAGCACGCGGGCCAACGTGCTGGCTGAACCCGCGTTCGCCGCGCGCTTCCGCCGCGTCGCGCGCTCGTCGCGCTGGGAGCTCTACGCCGCCCCGCGCTGCCGGCGCGCCGCGGCCCGCGCGATCCGCTCGTCGTGAGGGCGTAGCGAGCCGATCGGCTCCTCGAGGTTCGCCCAGCGGCCGCGCACGTGGTTGCGGAAGCGCACGAGCACGCGCAGCGTCCGCAGGCCGTAGGCGACGCTCGAGCGAAACGAAACGCTCGAGGCCTCGTGGAAGTAGCGCGTCGGGATCGGGATCTCGACGACCCGCGCGCCGCGCGCGAGCAGTTGCGCGACGATCTCCTGGTCGAACACGAAGCCGTCGTCGTTGCGCAGGAACGCGACGCGTCGCAGCGCATCCGCCGAGAAGGCGCGGTAGCCGGTGTGATACTCCGAGAAGCGCGCGCCGAAGGCCCGGTTCTCCGCCCACGTGAGCGCGCGGTTGCCCACCCACTTCCACAGCGGCATCCCGCCGGCGACCGCGCGGTCTTCGAGCAGCCGCGAGCCCATCACGACCTCGGCGCGGCCCTCGAGGATCGGCCGCGCCATCTCCCCGACGAGCTCGGGGTCGTACTGGTTGTCGGCGTGCACCATGACGATGACGTCGGCGCCGCTCTGCAGCGCCCGCACGTACGAGGTCTTCTGGTTCGCGCCGTAGCCCCGGTTGGCGGGGTGGCGCAGCACCTCCAGCCCTGCCGTGAGCGCGACCGCGACCGTCTGGTCGCAGCTCGCATCGTCGACGAGCAGCGCCCGGTCGGCGACCGCCGGGTCGAGCCCGTCGGCCACCTGCGCCACGGTGAGCTCGGCGTTGTACGCCGGGAGCACGACGTGGACCTTGCGGGCCGCGCCGCGGTCGCGGATGCGCACGCGCTCAGGCACCTGCGGGCGCAGCCGGTGGGCGAGCACGACGCACTCGTCGCCGAGCGACAGCGACAGCTCGCCCGTCAGACGCTCGTGCGCGGCCAGCCGCGCGAGTGGGCCCGCCAGCGGACCGGCGCGCTCGGCGAGCCCCGTCACCCACCGGCCGGCGGTGAACGACCGCACGAGTGGCACGTCGGTGGAGATCACGAGCCCACGCGCGGCGAGCAGCTCGAGCACCGTGCGACGCGGCAGCAGGCAGCGGTGGGCGGGCAGGTAGCCCCACCAGCGCCGGCCGGCGAGCCGCGCGGCCGCGGAGGCCGGGTCGGGCGTGACGACGCACAGCACGCCGCCATCCGTCAGCAGGTCGCAGCACGCGTCGAGCGCCTCGACCGGGTCGTCGACGTGCTCGAGCACGTCCGCGAGGACGACCACGTCGAACGCCGCGTCCGCCTGCGGCCGGAACTCCTCGAGCGGGACGTCGAGGACCGGCAGGCCAAGCTCTTCGCGCGCATGGCGGACCGCGCCCGCCGCCAGTTCGAGCCCCAGCACGTCATAGCCGCGCGCGCGCGCCTCGGCCAGCAGCACGCCGTGGCCGCAGCCGACGTCGAGCAGACGGCCGCGCGGGACGTGCTGCCCGATCAGGTCGAGCAGGCGTGCCGCCGTCCGCCGCCGTCCGGCCTCCTCGGCGAGGTAGTCGCCGTCGTCCATCGCCCGGTACAGCGCGTGCAGCGCGCTTGCGCCCGGCAGCGACGGCTGCTGGACCGTGCCGCAGCGCCGGCATGCGTAGAGGTCGCCGTGCTCCCCCGGCCGGTGACGGCTCGGGGCGAGGGTCGCCGCGCTTGGCGGCGCGTCGCTGCCGCGATAGCGCAGAAACAGCGGCCCGTGGCACACGGCGCAGTCGCTGGTCGACGTGCGGTTGCGCACGCGCGCGACCGAGCGCGGCGTCCGCCCGTTCGTGCCGTTGCCGGACGCGACAACGTCCGGATCCACCGCTTCGAATTGCACGCTCACCCCTTGGTCGCCGGCGCAGGCCTACCCGCACGGGCGCCCTGTAAGCGCCGAGGCAACGGACGGGCGCGCTGGCCGCGGGCCGGGCCGCGCGCGACGTCAACTGGCAACGGCCTTGACGGGGGCGTAGAGGCGTCCTATCTCCTCGGGGGAACGATCTTCGAGAAGCCACACATGGACGGAGGTGCCCCATGCACGCTACGCCCCACCTGCATCCACGTCGCGCGCTGCTCGCTGCCCTCGCAGCCTTGCTGCTCGCGATGCTCGCGTTGATGCCGGCGACGCTCGACGACGCAAGCTTCAGCTTCGGTACCGCCAACGACGGCGCCTCGGCACAGGCGCCTGCCCTGACCGCTCCGCGCGCTGAGCCGGTCTGGGAGAACAACCCGTTCGCCTACCCGCTGCTTCAGGTCCCGTCGCGCTGAGCGGGCGCCACGGGTTGACAGTTGACACACCGCGTCCTAGTCACGCAACAGCAGGGACCGAACGACCCGACACCCCCCAAGGCTTCGTCCATGCAGTCCGACGACAACGAGAGGAGGTGGTACCAGATGCTCTGGGCTGGCCCGTATTCGCAGCGGCTCTCGCCGTTGCACCGGACGGCGGCGTTCGTTCCGGCGGCGGACCTGGCGATGAGCGAGAGCGACGTCGTGCTGACGCTCGACCTGCCCGGGCTCGCGCCCGAAGACGTGTCGATCGACGTGGCGGACGGCCAGTTGACCGTGCGCGGCGAGCGCAAGCGCCCGCAGGTCGGCGACGGCGCCTCGTATGCCTACGTCCAGCGGCCGTCTGGCGCGTTCGAGCACCGGATCGGGCTTCCCAAGGGCGTCGATCCAGCCGCCATCACCGCGAGCATGAAGAACGGCGTGCTGTCGTTGATCGTGCCCAAGCCAGAGCGGCTCAAGCCCCAGAAGATCGCGATCGGATCCACGGACAAGGAGCGCCAGCTCGAGCACGCACCGGCCTGATCCTGACAGCCTCCCATCCGTCGCGCACCTGTTCCGCGGCTCAGCCGATGGGGCCGAGGACCGGCAGCCCGTGCTGCCGGCCGACCCCCGCCTTTCCAGCGAAAGGCACCGGCCGCGGCAGGTGCGCCGGTGTTGGCGCGACGAATCCGGTCAGCCGGTCGCCGCCGCGGCATCGCCGCCGGCGTCCGCAGCGAGCTTCGTCAGCGCCCGACGCTCGATCTGGCGCACGCGCTCGCCGCTGAGGCCCAGCCGGTCGCCCACCGTGCGCAGCGACAGCTCGTCACCGCCGTCGTCGAGGCCGTAGCGCGCGCGCAGCACCTCGCGCTCTCGGTTGCTCAGGCCCGCCAGCATCGCATGCAGGCTGTCCACCTCGATCGCCGCGAGCACGCGCTCGTACTCGTCCTCCGCGAGCGGGTCGGCGAGCAGGTCGCCGAAGGTCCCGACGTCTTCGTCCGATCCCATGATCGGCTCCTGCAGGGAGCGCGGAGCGCGTTCGGTGGCCAGCAGGTCGTCGACCTGGTCGAACGTCAGCCCCGTCCGCGAGGCCAGCTCGTCGCGGCTCGGCTCGCGCCCCGTCTGCCCGACGGCGTCGTGGTGCGCCTGCTTCAGGCGAGCGAGATGGCGCAGCGCACGATCCGACAGGACGACCGGCCGCGTGAGCTCCGCGACGAGCTGCTGCATCGCCTGGCGCACCCACCACGTCGCGTAGCCCCAGAACGGCACGCCGCGCTCGGGGTCGTAGCGCTCGAGCGCGCGCAGCAGGCCGACCACGCCCTCCTGCAGCAGCTCCAGGCGCTGCACCTGGCCGCTGCGGTACTTGCGCGCGATCGCCGAGATGAGCGGCATGAAGATCTCCACGAGCTCGGCCCGCGCCGCGCGGTCGCCGTTCTTGGCCGCCAGCACGAGGCGCTGCTCGTCGGCCTGCGCCAGCTGGGGGCGGCGGCCAAGCGCCTCGATGTACTCCCCGGCGAGAGCGCTGCGCCGCGGCGCGCGCCGTCCGAGGTCGCCGGCAAGGTCGCGGTCCAGGCGCTGCGCGCGCGCAAGCTCGGCGCGAAGCTCGTCGACGCCCTCGGCGTGGTCGTCGCGTTCGCCCGTGGTCGTCGCAGATCCCGGCTCTGACATACGAAGTGCCTACGCCCGCGCCGCCGCCCGCCGCGCGGCCGCCGCCGCGCGCGCCTGCTCGTGCTCGGCCTGGCGACGCAGCTCCTGCAGCGACCGGCGCAGGTTCTCGCGCACCGCCGGCGCCGCGACCTGCTCGGCGAGCCAGCCGATGATGCCCGAGCCCGCCACGCCGTACTGCAGCCGCAACTCGACGCGCGTGCGGGCCCCGTTGGCCCGCTCGCGCAGGCGCCAGCGCCCGCGCTGGTCGATGCCGGTGACCGAGGTCCACGCGAGGTCGCGCAGCGCGTCGCACTCGACGATCTCGACGAGCCCGCCGACCTCGGCCGAGCCGACGCGCATGAGCGTGCGGTAGCGCGCGCCGAGGCCGCGGTCCTGCTCGGTCGTCACCTCCCAGCGCGTGATGCCGTTCATGAAGTGCAGATAGCGGGCGGGATCGGTCACGAACTCCCACACGAGCTCGGGCGGCGCGGCGACGTCGATGGCAGCCCCGACCCTCATCCGATGATCGGCAGCCGCCGCTCGGACGCGAGCGCGTCGAGCGTCTCCTGCATCGTCGTGATGACGTGGTCGTAGACCTCGTCGACGTCGGGATCGGGGCCGAACTGCTCGCGCAGTGCAATCGCGGGCAGCACTTCGACCGTGATCTTCGCCGGCAGCGGGACGTGGCCGAGGAAGTCGCCGACGTTCAGCCCCCAGGGCACCGCGATCGACAGCGGCAGCACCTTCAGGCGAAACAGCCTGTCGAGCATGAGCAGCCGCGCCACGCCCTCGCCGCGGCCCAGAAACAGCGCGGTCTCCTGGCCGCCGATCGCAACCACCGGGACGATCGGCACGTCGTGCTCGAGCGCGAGGCGCACAAAACCACGGCGCCCCGCGAAGTTCACCGTATGTGCCTGCCACGACGGCCGGTGCACCTCATGGTCGCCGCCGGGATACACGAGCACCGCGGCGCCGCAGCGAAGCGCCTCAGCGGCGTTCTCCGGCGACGCGGCCACCAGCCCGTACTTGCGCAGAAAGCCCAGCCCCGGGAAGGACAGCACGAGGTTGTGCGCGAGCTGGTGAAAGCGCCGCTCGACGCCGAAGTACGTGCTGAAGGCGAGGGTGAATACCAGTGAATCGGCGGGCACGTTGCCGCCGGAGTGATTTCCCACCAGCAGGACCGGCCCATCCTCGGGCACGTTGCCCAGGCCGCGCACCTCGCCGCGGAACCAGAGGCTGGCCAGCAGCCATTGACCGGGCAGCGTCTCGCGGATGAAGTCCGGATCGCGCTCGTCGAGGTCGGCGGCGGGAACGCGTCCGCGCGCGCCGCGCGCGATGGCGCCGACGAGCCGCTCGAGGGTGCTGGGCGCCGAGCGGCGATTCTCCGCGTCGCGATCGCCGTCGGCGCCGTCGGCGCGGGTGGCGCGCGCTTGCGTTCGATCGCGGGGCGGCGCGGCGAACGGATCGCCGTAGGCGTGATGGCCGTTGCGCGCCGGACGGCTCGCGGTCTCGGTGTCCACGCTTCGAGTCTACGCGGCCTCTTGCGTGCCGCTGCGCGGCAGCGCAGCCGGCGCGTCGGCCCGCGCGAACAGCTCCTCGAGCAGCTCGCTTGTCTGCTCGGCGCACTCGACCTGCGGCACGTGACCGCAGCGGTCGAGCACGATCTGCTCGGCCGAGGGCAGCCAGCGCGCGACGTGGCGCCCGAACGCCGGCGGGATCACCCGGTCGTGCGAGCCCCAGACGAAGAGCGCCGGCGGCTCGAGCTGCGACAGACGCCCGTAGAAGCCGTCGGCCCCGTACGGCGCCTCGAGGTAGATGCTGCGCGCGGCCGACAGAAACGCGATACGCCCGCCGGCGCTGGCGTAGATGCGCTGAAACTCGTCGACGACGACGTCGGCCATGGCCGGATCGATCCCGTCCGAGTCGGCGAACAGGTTCCAGAACTGCTCGGCCACCTTCTCGCGCGCGAAGCGGTGCGGCAGCAGCCCGAGCTCGGGGCGCATGAGCCGCACGACGGGGTGATACGTGCGCTTGACGAACGCGACCGCCGGACACAGCAGGCCCAGCGAGACGACGCGCTCGGGGTTGCGCAGACCCAGCTCGATCGCGATCCGGCCGCCCATCGAGTTGCCCACGACGTGCGCGCGCCCGATGCCCAACTCGTCCATCGTCGCCAACACGGTTTCCGCAAACCAACGGGCCGTGTACGGCGCCGTCGTGGGCTTCGACGAGGCGCCGAAGCCGGGTAGGTCGAGGGCGTGCACGCGATAGCGCTGCGACAGCGCCGCCGCCGTGTCGAAGAACGAGCTCTTCGCGCCGCCCAGGCCGTGCAGCAGCAGCACGTCGGGCCCCGCGCCCATCGTCAGCGTCGACACCCGCCGGCCCGGCAGGTGGACGTCGTGGACGCGCAGCAGCGGCCGGCGTCCGTCCTCGAGGCGAAAGAGCCCCTCGAACGCGATCGCGAGGTCGAGGTTGCCGCGCGCGTACAGCAGTCGGCGACTGAAGGCCTCGATTCCCGAAAGCCCGCCGCAGCGCAGGGCCATCCACGTCTCTGCGTCGGTCCCGATCACGACATCGGGGGTGCGGCTCGTCGCTCCGTTGCGCACGCGGGCGCCGTGTGTCGTGCAGCGCACCTCCCACGTGTGGCCGACGTCGCCCAGCACTATCCGCCACGGGGCGTCGAAGCCCGGCGCGGCGCCCAGATAGCTGTCCGGCAGGGACCGAAAGCCCGCTTCGGCTGCGGCCAGACGCGCTGCGTGCGGGCTCGAGGAGGACATCGTCAGCCGAAAGTACCCCGCACCGCGGCTCGTGGCACACCTCACCTGAACGCGACCGTCCATCCGGCGCCCGCGTAGCGCCGCGGGCGCTCGCTAGGTTTGAGCGGATGGCTGCGATTCGCCTCTACGACACCCGCTCGGGCGAGCTGCGCGAGCTCGTTCCCGGCCCCGGCAACACCGTTGGCATCTACGCCTGCGGGCCGACCGTCTACGGGCGCATCCACGTCGGCAACGCCCGCCCGTTCGTCGTCAACATGCTGCTCAAGCGCTTCCTCGCGCACGAGGGCTACGACGTCACGCTCGTCATCAACATCACCGACGTCAACGACAAGATCTACGACGCCGCCCGCGCGGCCGGGGTGCCGAGCGCCGATCTCGCCGCCGAGATGAGCGCGCACTACATCGCCGACACCGACGGCTTCAGCCTCGGCCGGCCCGACAGCGAGCCGCTGGCCTCCGAGACGGTCGAGCCGATCGTCTCGCTGATCGCCGAGCTCATCGAGCGCGGTCACGCCTACGCGGTCGACGGCGACGTGTACTTCCGCGTTCGGTCCGACGCGCAGTACGGCTCGCTGAGCCGCCGCGCGATCGACGAGATGAACCAGGGCGAGGGCGTCGAGGGCGCCGACCTCAAGGAGGACCCGCTGGACTTCGCGCTGTGGAAGGCGCACAAGGAGGGCGAGGACACCGTCTGGTTCGCGCCGTGGGGACGCGGCCGGCCGGGCTGGCACATCGAGTGCTCGGCGATGGCGGAGGAGAAGCTCGGGGTGGGCTTTCAGATCCACGGCGGTGGCAACGACCTCGTCTTCCCTCACCACGAGAACGAGGCGGCGCAGACGCGGATGGCGCGCGACGCCGAGCTCGCGCAGATCTGGATGCACAACGGGATGCTCCAGTTCGGCGAGGAGAAGATGGCCAAGAGCGTCGGCAACGTCATGCCTCTGCACGACGTCCTCGACGACGTCGGCCGCAACGCGCTGATCATGCTCTTCGCGGGTGCCCACTACCGCCAGCCGATGGCGTTCGACGACATGCGCCTCATGGAGGCGCTGGCGCGCGTGGCGCGCGTCCGGGATGCCGCCCGCGGGCTCGTCGACGGCGAATCGCCGGCCGGGATGCGTCACCTGCGCGACGCCTTCTTCGAAGCGCTGCGCCAGGACTTCAATACGCCCGCCGCGCTCGCGGCGATGTTCGACTGGATCAGCGAGCGTCACAAGCACGACGAGCCGGTCGGCCGCGCCGACCTCATGGAGATGCTGTCGGTGCTGGGGCTGGAGAACCTCGCCGAGCACGGCAGCGAGGCGGGCGCCGAGGAGCAGGAGCTCCTCGAGCAGCGCGAGGGCGCTCGCCGCGCGAAGGACTACGCCGAGGCCGACCGCCTGCGCGCCGAGCTGCGCCACCGCGGCTGGGAGGTGCGCGACGCGGCCTCCGGACCGGAGCTCGTGCGCATCGAGCAGTGATCCTCTACGGTCGCAACCCGGTGCGCGAGGCGCTGCGGGCCGGACGCCGGCGGATGGGGGAGATCTGGGCGACGGAGCGGGTCCTCGCACGCGAGCCCTGGCTGAGCGAGGCCGGCGCGCGGATCGCGAGCGCTCACGAGATCGAGCGCCGCGCCGACTCGCCCGACCACCAGGGCGTCTGCGCGGACGCCGGCGGCTACCCGTACGTGTCCGCGACCGAGCTGCTGATGCGTGACGATCCCTTCATCGTCGCCCTCGACGAGCTGCAGGACCCGCAGAACCTGGGCGCGATCGCCCGCAGCGCGGAGTGCGCAGGGGTCAGCGGCCTGGTGATCTGCGAACGCCGCGCCGCCGCGGTGACGCCCGCGGTCGCCAAGGCCTCGGCGGGGGCCGTCGAGCACTTGCGCATCGCCCGCGTGCGCAACATGGCCGACTTCCTCGGGCAGGCGAAGGAGGCCGGGGCGTGGTGCTACGGCGCCGACGGCGCCGGCGACACGCCGTACGACGCCCCGGACTACAACGGCGCCGTCGTGCTCGTCATGGGCGCCGAGGCAACCGGGCTGCGCCCGCGCGTCGCGAAGGCCTGCGACGCGCTCGTGGCGCTGCCGCTGCGCGGTCGGACGCAGTCGCTGAACGCGGCCGCCGCGGCCACCGTCCTCATGTACGAGATCTTGCAGCGCCGCAGCCCGGCTTGACAGGACTCCATAACCCGGGGTACTGTGGCTCCCCGTCAGGGTAAACCTGAGGTAGAGCATCGACAATCGCAAGAGGCAGTTGGCGCCCTGGGAGGGGACCGCCACTGAGCACATCGGCCGCGTGGAGGCCGTGAAAGGACTGCTCGTGGCACGATTCTCCCAGAGGCCTCATTCTCAGGTCCAGGTCGATGATTACTTCCTGATCGCGCTGGCGAAGGCGGGGGACCGCACCGCGTACGACCGCATCGTGCGCCGCTACTACGGATTCGTGCGCCTGAAGGCCTCGTCGTACTTTCTCGCCGGCGGCGACTCCGACGACCTCATCCAGGAAGGGCTGGTCGGCCTCTACAAGGCCGTCCGCGACTATCGCTCAGACCGCGAGTCGTCGTTTCGCAACTTCGCCGAGCTGTGCATCACGCGCCAGATCATCACCGCCGTGAAGACCGCGACGCGCAACAAGCACACGCCGCTGAACCAATATGTCTCGTTCTCCGCCACCCCTGCGGGCTCGAGCAGCGACAGCGAGCCGACGCTCGAGGACGTCATTCCGGGCTCGACCGTGCACGACCCGGTCAACCAGGTCATCTCCTCGGAGGAGCTGCACTCCCTCGTCGGCTGCCTCTCGACCGCGCTGTCGGACCTCGAGGGCCGCGTGCTGGCGCTGTATCTCGACGGCCGGCCTTACGAGGAGGTCGCCGAGCGGCTCGGCTGCGACGCGAAGACCGTCGACAACGCGCTGCAGCGGGTGAAGCGCAAGGTCGGCTCGCACCTCACGCAGCGCGCCGTCCTGAACTGAGGACGGGACCGCCGGGGCAGGCCGGTAGCATCGCTCCCGTGACCGTGATCGGCATCTCCACGCTCGGCATCGTCCTGCTCGTCGTGCTCGCCGTCGTCCTGATCCTCGTGATCGGTGGCTACACGGCGATGACGCGGCGCATCCGCGCGCGCGACAGCGCGCTTCAGCGCGAGCTCGCGCAGGCCGAGGACGCGCTTGCGCAGGCGCACGCGCTCGACAAGGGCTGGGACCGCGCGACGCTCGAGGCCGCCGCCCGCGCCGCCGCCGCCGAGCGCTTCGGCGACGGCGTCGTCGGGACGCCCCAGCTCGTGCAGGTCATCGACCGGCCCGGCGCCGACGCCGACCAGGCCGTCTTCCGCGTCGAGGGCTCCGACGGCAGGGAGCACCGCATCACCCTCGGCCGCGCCAGTGGCGAGTGGGGCCCGGCCTGATCTGATGATCGGCGGCCGGGGCGGGTCGCGGCTGAGCGGCCGGCGCGCCGCGTCCGATCAGCCCGTCGTGCGCTTGACCACGTCGACGACGAAGATCAGCGTCTCACCGGGCTGGATGTCGCCTTGGCCCTGATCTGCGTAGGCCAGTTCGGGCGGGATGACGAGCAGCCGCCGGCCGCCTTCCTTCATGCCGACGATGCCCTGATCCCAACCCGGGATCACCATGCCCTCGCCGAGCGTCAACGCGAACGGGTCGCCTTCGTCCCACGAGGACTCGAACTGCTCGCCGGTGAAGTGCGCCCCGAGATAGTGCATCTCGAGCTGGTCGCCGTTCTTCGCGGCAGCGCCCTTGCCGACGACGATGTCCTTCGTGACGAGCTCGGTCGGCGGATCGCCGGACGGCTTCGTGATCGTCGGCTTCTTCGACGTGTCCTTCGAGACCTCGATGCTGGCCACCCTGAAGCGTCGACCCGTGGTCGATGTCGCGGGCGTCGTGGCGGTCTCGGTCGGAGTCTCGGCGGGGATGGCCGGCACGAGGCCGGCGTCGCCGCCCTCGTCATCGCCGCACCCGCCGATCCCCAGCGCCGCCACGGACAGCAGCGCGATCAGGCGCCCGCGCACCGCGTTACCCGACCTTCACGAGGTCGACGATGAAGACGAGCGTCTCGTTGGGGCCGATCGGGCCGACACCGCGCGAGCCGTAGGCGAGCTCCGGCGGGATGACCAGCGTGCGCCGGCCGCCCTCGCGCATGCCGGTGACACCGAAGTCCCAGCCCTTGATGACGGCGCCGCCGCCGAGCGGGAAGTCAAACGGCTGACGACGGTCCCAGGAGGAGTCGAACTGCTGCCCCGTCGAGAACGAGACGCCGACGTAGTGCACCGTGACGTGGTCGCCGGGCTTGGCGGCGGCGCCCTCGCCGACGACGACGTCGTCGGTCTCGAGCTCGGTCGGCGGCTGGCCCGTCGGCATGGGGACCTCAGGCTTCGTGTTGAGGTCGTCTGAGATTTCGAGCTTGGTCATGGCCTGAAGCCTAGGGGGAGCGGGCAAGATGGCGCCGCCGCGGGCGTCGACCGGCGCTGCGCGTGACGACGTGTGCCAGCATCGCGTCGCGATGAAGGGTGCTCTGAAAGCGAGCCTGCTCACGGTCGCGGTCGCGCTGACGGCGGCCGCCCCGGCAAGCGCGCAGGCCGGGAAGTACACGCCGTGCGAGAAGACGGGCGACGCGAGGATCGTCGACGTCAGCGGCGCGACGTGCGACGAGGCGCGCGCGGTCGCCACCACGCTCACCGGCGTGCCGCCGGAGGGCGTCGAGGCGGCGCTGCGCACAGCTGGCTGGACGCCGCTGCGCGCCTCCGCGACGGGCTATGACGACTCCTATGACCTCTTCGCGGTCCGCGGCCGCGCCGCGCTGTTCATCCGCCGCCGCGGGCCGGCGCCCGACCTCGACGGCTGGGGCGCGGCGCGCGAGCTCGTGTTCTCACGCGACCAGCTCGTCCGCGGCACCCGCCCGCCGCTCGGCGCGGCCGTGTGCACATCGGGCTTTCTCATCCGTCTCGGCGACAGCCTGGGCGGTCTCAGCGCGGGTCACTGCGCCGGCCTGACGAAGAAGCGCAAGACGCTGCGGCGCAATTCCGCGCTGCGCGACACGCGCGATCTGAGCCTCGTGCTGGGTGGGGTGCAGCGCAACCTGCGGCGCAAGCGGGGCGGCATCGACGCGCTCGTGCTGCCCGCGCCGAGCGGCCCCGGCCGCACGTCCTCGCCCGTCGTCGACCGCGGGATCCTCGGCCCGCCGCTGTTCGTCGTCGGCAGCGCGCGGGCGCGCCTCAACCGTCAGGTCTGCTTCTCGGGCCGCACGACCGGCATCGACCAGTGCGGCCGGATCATCCGCTCCTTCCCGGGCACCGGCGGGCTGCCCTGCACGACGATCAGCGCGGCTCAGGGCGACAGCGGCTCACCCGTCTACACCGCTCCCGCGGCCGACGGCAGCGTGCGCGCCGTGGGCATGGCGGTGCTCGTGTTCGGGCCGCTGCAGAGCATGTGCTTCGAGCCGATCGGGCCGCTGCTGCGCGCGCTCGACGCGACGCTCGTCACGGCACCCGCGGGCTGATCGGCGCCGGCGCCAGCCGCTCGTCGATCCAAGCGTCGATCGTCCGCCACCAGCCAAAGAGCCAGTCGATCTGCTCGTCCTTGCCCGTCGGGACGTCGTCGGCGCGCTCGATCCACAGCCGCATCGCGATGTCCTCGCCCGGGCCGGCCAGCCGGTGCCACGCCTCGCGCAGCCCGGCCGGGACGCCCACGTGCGCGAGGAAGATGACGTCGGCGCGCGGCGCGGCGTCGATCGCGGCCAGCGCGCCCCCCGGGCGCGGCGCGGAGACGTGGCGCATGTCCCGCGCCCAGGCGGCTTCCTCCGCGTGTCCGGCCTGCTCGAGGCGCTCGATGCCGCGCCGCCGCCGGCTGTGGGAGAAGTTGCCGCCCTCGGGGAAGATCAGCAACGCGTCGTTGTCGCCGAGGTCGCGCGCCATCGCGGCGATCTCGACCTCCGTGTCGCCGCCGCGCGGATCGACGAAGCGGTTGGGCAGGCGGTGGCCGAGCATGTCGATCAGCGGATCCAGCCGCAGCGCCTCGTGCATGACGATGCGCGCGCGGCGGCCGTAGCGGCACAGCAGCGCGTGCACGACGAGCAGCGAGTCGCCTTCGCCGGCGTGACGGCTCAGCACGACGACCGGCGCGCGTCGCTGGCGCAGCGCCCGCTCGGCGGTCTCCGAGCCGGTCACGTGCACGTCGACGCGCGCCAGTCGCGTCATCGTTCGGACGAGCCCGGCGACGAACCACCGCAGCACGCGGTAGTGCGCGAGCTGCATGCGCGGCGACTGCAGGTTGCGACCGAAGCCGCCGGCAGCCCACAGCCAGCCGCACGCGAGCGTCGCCCCGAGGTGGCGGACGGCGTAGACGACGGCGATCGCCAGCGCGCGCAGGGCGCGTGCGCCGACGACGGGCGACGCGAGCGCGGCGACGATGCCGAGCAGCGGCGACAGCACGACGAGCGCGGCCTCGACGACGAGGATGAGCGGCGCGACGAGCAGGCGGCGGGCGAGCTTCGGCACGGCCGTCACCCGCTGCGGCCGAGCCCGTGCTCGTCGAGGTAGCGCGCCGACGCCTCGCGCGCGTGGGCGATGCGCGCGTGGACGTCGGGCGTCGGGCGGTAGCGAAACTGTGAGCGGTCGGTGAACCGCGGCGGGTCGCGCTGGCCGGTCTGCAGGATGTGCACGTCGATGCCGCTCGGAACGCTGGCGAGCTCTCCGATGAAGCGATGACGGCGGGCGATCTCGAACGCCACGAGCGCAACCTCCCACGGCGAGCGCGGCGGCTCCAGCGGGCGATCGAGCCGCCCGACGTGCAGGACGTAGATCTCCTCGGCGCCGAGCGCGATCGCACGGCTGAGGGGGATGCTGTTGACGATGCCGCCGTCGATGAAGTGCTCGCCGCCGATCCGCACGGGCGGCAACAGCCCGGGTACGGCGGCCGAGGCGACGACGGCCTCGATGATCGGGCCGTCGGCGAACCAGTGCTCGCTCGCGCGCTCGATGCTCGCTGCCACGCACTGAAAGGGCACCGCGAGATCCTCGATCCGGCTCACCGGCAGCAGCTCGGCGAGCAGCATGCGCAGCGACCCGTTGCCATGCAGGTGCGTCCGGGTGCGCGCGAGCGTCGCCAGTCGCCGGACCACCGAGTCATCGAAGACCTTGCTGCGATCGATGTCACACCAGGCCTCGACGAGCCGCTGCGCGCCCGCCGCCGTCGGGACCGCCGCGATCGTGACGCCGTTGATCGCGCCGACCGACGTGCCGAGCACGAGGTCGGGCACGATCGCGCGCTCGAGCAGCGCGTGCAGCATGCCGACCTCGTGGGCGCCCAACGGCCCGCCGCCGCCGCCGAGGACGAAGGCCACGCGCGGTGGATCGCTCAGCGGGCCGCTCGCCAGGTCAGCCGCAGCGCGAGGGCCGGCCCGCTCGCCAGGACGATCGCCATCGGCAGGCAGCAGCCACCGCCCGTCACGTGAACGCTGCTGCGTCGTCGACCCCGGCGGCTACCGAAACGCATGGCGCGCACCTACCCAGCAGCCCGGGCGGGCAGTCGGGATACGGTTCCCGGAGGTCGACCGTGCGTCCGGCGCAGGCGGCGCGGGCTAGACTGCAGCGCGA
The DNA here is from genome assembly GCA_035942495.1 of Solirubrobacteraceae bacterium. Lineage (GTDB taxonomy): Bacteria > Actinomycetota > Thermoleophilia > Solirubrobacterales > Solirubrobacteraceae > CADCVQ01. Next base: position 783 of record DASZDB010000648.1, on the reverse strand, counting down.
GTCGAGCGTCCCTCAGTCTCGGGACCGTCCGCGAGCTTCGCCCCTGACGGCGCGCCACCGACGGCTCACATCTCACTACGAGGGAGCCCCGCAATGGCCTCAAGCGGCAAGAAGAAGACCACGATGGCGAAGCTCAACCGCGAGGCCAAGATGCGCGAGCGCCGGATGGACAAGGCCGCTCGCCGGGACGCCCGCAAGCAGCTGGCGGCCGACGTGCGCGACGGGATCGTCCCGGCGCCTGACGTCGATCACACGGTGCTCGAGAACGCGCCCGAGTCCTCGGCCGCCGTTGCCACCGCCCGCGCCGAGCGCGGCTGACGCTCATCCGTCGTTGGGCCTGAAGTCCCCGAACGTCCAGTGGACGTTGTAGCCGCCGTACGTCCCGGCCGGGCCGGCCCGCAGGCCGGGCAGGACCTCCTCGAGCATGAGCTCCTCGATGAGCGCCGAGCGCAGGTGGAAGTCCTCGATCTCGGGCAGGTACTCCTCCTGATTTGACGGCACGAGCAGGGTGTCGAGCGTCTCGCGCACGACGATCTCGTGCGTCTGCGTCGTCACCTCGCCGGTGAAGTGCCCGCGCAGCGCGTTGCCGACGGCCTCGCCGGTGTGAGGGTTGGGGAGGATGCGCTTGTTGGCGCGCACGTCGTCGATGAGCGGCGCGCCGCCCTGTGCACGCAGCCGCGCCGCCGCGATCGCGTCGCGCTGCAGCGGGCTGGCCGGCTCGAGCTCGCCGAGCAGCAGCTTCTTCCAGTGTGCGCGCACGAGCCGGTTGGGGTGATGAAACGG
>DASZDB010000647.1:0-7495 GCA_035942495.1 Solirubrobacteraceae bacterium | reverse complement strand
CCCGCCTCGACGATCCGCCGTGTCGCCTCGAGCCCGTCGACGTTCGGCATCCGGATGTCCATGAGTGCGACGTCCGGTTTGAAGCGCCGGACCGCGGCGATCGCCTGCTCGCCCTCGGCCGCCTCGGCGACGACGTCGATGTCCGGCTCGGCCTGCAGCAGCGAGCGAAAGCCCGCGCGCACCATCGACTGGTCGTCGGCGATGACGACGCGGATGCTCATGGCGTAGCGATCGGCAGCGAGGCGCGGACGACGAAGCCCCCGTCGGCGCCGGGCCGCGCCTCGAGCGAGCCGCCGTACAGCGCGACGCGCTCGCGCATGCCCACGAGCCCGTGCCCGCCGCCGTTGTTGCCGGTGGTCGGGCCGCGCCCGTCGTCGGCGACCTCGAGCTCCACCGCGCGCTCGCCGAAGCGGACAGCGACGCGGGCGCGGCTCGGGCCGGCGTGCTTGATGACGTTCGTCAGCGCCTCTTGGAGGATCCGGTAGGCCGCGAGGTCGACGCCGGGCGCGAGCGGGCGGCGGTCGCCCTCGACCCGAAGCTCGACCCGGAGCCCTGTCGCGCGTATCTGGTCGACGAGCCGCTGGACCTCGTCCATGCCGGGTTGCGGCGCGAGCGACAGGCCCTCGTCCTCGGAGCGCAGCAGGCCGAGCATCCGCCGCATCTCGGCCAGCGCCTGCCGCGCGGTCTGCTCGACGCCAGACAGCTCGGCCGCCTCGGCGGGACGTTCGGTGCGCAGCCGGTGGCGGATGGAGCCGGTCTGCACGGCGATGACGCTCACCGAGTGCGCCACGACGTCGTGCAGCTCGCGCGCGATCCGGGCCCGCTCCTCGGCGACGGCCGCCTGGGCCTGCTCCTCCTGCTCGCGTTCGAGGCGGTCGGCCCGATCCTGCAGCTCACCGGCCCGCACGGACCGCTCGCGCAGCGCGACCGCCAGCGTCCAGACGACGCCGAGGATCGCGCCGAGAAAGACGAAGTCGCCGGCGATCGGCGGATCGGCGTTGGCGGAGTCCACCAGGTGCTCGCAGACCATCACGAGCCCCAAGAGCGCGAGCCCGACCGCCAAGCCGATCACGGCGCGGCGGCGCTCGGAGTACGCGCCGACCGCCGCGAACGCCACGAGCAGGACGAGCATCACGTAGGCGGACTCGATCCGCCGCCCCGCCAGCGCCATCGCGAGCAACGGCACGAACACGCCCGCCAGCACCGTGACCGGCGCGACGCGGCGCCACGCCAGGGGGAGGCTCATCGCCAGCGCCGCCGCCGCGTACGCCGCCTTGGGCTCGTACCCCGCCGTCCACCAGGTCTCGACCTGCGCCACGACGGCGACCGCGGCGGCCAGCACGACGTCGGAGCGCCGCGGCCGGCGGACCCGGTCTACGGCGGCGTCGGCGACGGCACGCTCCATGGCGCGAGCGTAGCCGCGCCATGACGATCGCACGTCAGCTGCGCGGACGATCTTCACCGCCGAGAAGTTCGTCCGCGCGGACGAGGCCAGATCGCATGGCGGGACGACGACCGCTCGCCGGAGCGCGCGTACGGTCGCCCGACCAGCAAAAGGAGATGCCCATGCGCCGCCCAGCCATCATCGTCGCCACGGTCCTCGCCCTCGCCCTCGCCGCCTGCGGCGAGGACGACGAGGACACGACCGCCGGCAGCCAGACGTCCACCGCCGCCGCCGCCGCGGCCGACCCCGACCGCTACTGCGCCCTGACGCGCGAACTCGACGCGGAGGGCGAGCGGTTCTTCGCCGGCCTCGGCCAGGACGCGACTCCACAGCAGTACGAGGCCGCCGAACGGCGCTTCGTGACGCGCCTCGCCGGCAAGCTGGAGGAGCTCGAGCAGGCCGCGCCGCAGGCGATCAAGCGCGACGTCGCCACGCTGCTCGCGGCGCAGCGCGAGCGCGCGGGGCTGCCGACGGCGGCGAAGGTCGAGGAGTCAGAGGGAGCCGCCGCCGAGACGCGGATCCAGGCGTGGGAGAAGCGCAACTGTAAGGCGTAGGCGCACGCGGGCCGGGTGCGCGCGGCCCGCGACCGGGCTGCGACCACGCGGGCCGTGCCGACGATCGCGCAAGCCCAGGAGCAGTGGTCGCCCGCGGGCGTGTACCTGAACACCGCGAGCTACGGCCTGCCGCCGCGCGACGGCTTCGACGCGATGCAGCAGGCGCTCGAGGACTGGCGCGGCGGGCGCACGAGCTGGGAGCCCTGGGGCGAGAGCAGCGAGGGCGCGCGGGCAGCCTGGGCCGCGATGATGGGCGTCACGCCGAACCAGGTCTCCATCGGAGCGACGGTGTCGGCGTTCGTCGGTCTGATCGCGGCGTCGCTGCCCGCCGGCGCGCACGTGATCGTCCCCGACGTCGAGTTCACGTCGACCCTCTTTCCGTTCCTCGTCCAGGAGCGCCGCGGCGTGACGGTGACGACCGTGGCGCCCGACCGGCTCGCCGAGGCGATCGACGCCCGCACCGACCTCGTCGCCTTCAGCGCCGTCCAGATGAGCACCGGCGAGGTCGCCGACCTCGACGCGATCACCGCCGCCGCGCGGCACCACGGCGCGCGCACGCTCGTCGACGTGACGCAGGCGGCCGGCTGGCTGCCGCTCGACACCCGGCGCTTCGACGCCGTCGTCTGCGCGGGCTACAAGTGGCTGACCTGCCCGCGCGGCACCGCGTTGATGGCGATCGACGACGCGTGGCTCGAAGACGTCGTGCCGCACGCCGCCGGCTGGTACGCCGGCGCAGACGTCCACTCGAGCTACTTCGGGCCGCCGCTGCGGCTGGCCTCCGACGCGCGCCGCTTCGACACGTCGCCGGCGTGGTTCTCGTGGGTCGGCGCGCAGCCGGCGCTCGAGTTGCTCAACCGAATCGGCGTCGGCGCCGTATACGACCACGATGTCGCCCTCGCGAACCGCTTCCGCGCCGGCCTCGGCCTCGAGCCGTCCGACAGCGCCATCGTCTCCGTCGAGATCGCGGGCGGCGCCGAGGCGCTCGAGCGGGCCGGGATCGTCGCCGCGCTGCGCGGCGGACGCCTGCGCGCGTCGTGGCACCTCTACAACACGGACGCCGACGTCGACGCCGCGCTCGCGGCGCTCGCCGACAGCTCCGCGCGGGCCTGACGGCGCGGCCGGGCGCCGACCCGAGACCGCATGATTGGGCGCCAGGACGGCGGGTACGCTGCGGCTTCGATGGCGATCGCTGCCCATCAAGAGCTGGGCGACGCCCTTCGCCACGCCCGCGCGCGGACCCTCGCGCTCGTCGCGCCGCTGGACCCCGGAGAGCTCGCACGCGTCCAGCATCCGCTCATGAGCCCGCTGGACTGGGACCTCGGCCACGTCGCGGCCTACGAGGACCTCTGGATCGTCCACCGCCACGGCGGTGGCGCGTTGCTGCGCCCCGACCTGGCCGACCTCTACGACGCGTTCGAGACGCCGCGCGCCGTGCGCGGCGACATCCCGTTCCTGCGCGGGCAGGCCGTCTTCGACTACATCGCCGCCGTACGCGAGCGCGCGGTCGAGGTGCTGGACCACGTCGGACCCGGCGACGGGACGCTCTTCGAGCTCGTGATCCGCCACGAGGCCCAGCACAACGAGACGATGCGCCAGACGCTCTTTCTCGCCGGGTTGCCCGGCGGCCGGCCCGTCGCCGCGCCGCGCGGCGCTCGCGCCGTGCGCGAGGACGACTGGATCGACGTGCCCGGCGGGCCGTTTGAGATGGGCGCCGGACCCGCCGGCTTCGCCTTCGACAACGAGCGCCCGCGCCACCGCGTCGACGTCGGCGCCTTCCGGATCGCGCGCCGCCCGGTCACCAACGGCACGTGGCTGCGCTTCTGCGAGGGCGGCGGCTACGAGCGGCGCGAGTGGTGGTCCGACGAGGGCTGGGCGTGGAAGGAGGAGTACGACATCACGCACCCCGAGGGCTGGACGGCGGATGGGCCGATCCGCCCCGACCGACCCGTCATGCACGTCTCCTGGTTCGAGGCCGACGCCTTCGCCCGTTCGCAAGGCGCCCGCCTTCCCACCGAATCCGAGTGGGAGAAGGCGTCGACCTGGACCCAGGAGCCACTCGAGCAGATCGGCGAAGCGTGGGAGTGGACCACCTCGCCGTTCGGCGGGTACCCCGGCTTCGTCGCGCACCCGTACCGCGAGTACTCCGAGGTCTTCTTCGGCGAGCGCTACCGCGTCCTGCGCGGCGGTTCGTGGGCCACCGAGCCGCGTGTTCGCTCGCCGACCTTCCGCAACTGGGATCTCCCCCAGCGCCGGCAGATCTTCGCCGGCGTACGACTGGCAAAGGACGTGACGTGATGAAGCCGATCCTCGAAGGCAGCGTCGAGGTGCGGTCGCATCTCGGTCCCGACGACGAGCGCACGCTCGCCGACGACGTGCTCGACGGGCTCACCCGCCCGCTCAAGGAGCTGCCGCCCAAGCACTTCTACGACGCCCGCGGCTCCGAGCTCTTCGACGCGATCTGCGAGCTGCCCGAGTATTACCAGACGCGCACGGAGCGGCTGATCCTGCAGGCGTACGCCGAGGACGTCGTCGCGCGCACGGGCGCCGTCGAGCTCGTCGAGCTCGGCTCGGGCTCGGCGACGAAGACGCGCGTGCTGCTCGACGCGATGGCCGAGGTGGGGTCGCTCGAGCGCTACGTCCCGGTCGACGTCAGCGCGACGACCGTGCATACCGTCGCGGACCTGTTCGCCGAGGAGTATCCGGGCCTGTCGGTCGTCGGCCTCGTCGCGGACTTCGAGCGCCACCTGAGCGAACTGCCGCCGCCGATCGGGCCGCGCCTCGTCGCGTTTCTCGGCGGCACGATCGGCAACTTCCCGCCCGGCAGCCGGCGGCGGTTCCTGCGCTCGGTCGGCAAGGTGCTCGGTGCGGACGGGCACCTCCTGCTCGGCACGGACCTCGTGAAGGACCCCGGCATGCTCGAGGCCGCCTACAACGACAGCGCGGCCGTCACGGCGCAGTTCAACCTCAACGTGCTGCACGTCGTCAACCGTGAGCTGGGCGCGAACTTCGACGTCGAGGCCTTCGAGCATGTGGCGTTCTTCGACCGCGAGCGCGAATGGATCGAGATGCGCCTGCGTGCACGCGAGGCGCAGCGCGTGCGCGTCGAGGCGCTGGACCTCGCCGTGGACTTCGCCGCTCGCGAGGAGATGCGCACGGAGATCAGCGCGAAGTTCACGCCCGAGCGCCTGCGCGGCGATCTCGCGGCCGCCGGCCTGCAGCTCGTCGAGCTCTTCGTCGACCCCGACGAGCGGTTCGCCGTGTCGCTGGCCCGGCTGGCCTAAGCCTCGCTGTCGTCCGGCGCGACCAGCTGCGCGGCCCAGCCGTCGAACGCGCACGGGCCCTCGGCGGCGCCCGCGGCGATCATCCACTCACACCAGTCGTCGAGCAGCTCGAGCGAGACCGGCGTCGGTTGCGTCATGCCGGTCACGACCCAGTCGGGGTCGGCCTCCGCGGCCTCGCCCGGTCGCTCGCGGGCGCTCACGTCGTAGTCGGTCTCCTCGCGCAGAAACGCGACGAGCTGATCGGCCTCGGCCACGCCCGGCGCGATGTAGATGAACCCGAGCCGCAGTGTGGTCGCTTCCTCGAGGCCGTGCTCACGGAGGCTCGCCCAGAGGTCCCTGTTGCGGGTCAGCTGCTGCTCGAGGAGCTCGTCGTACCACTCGGCCACGGCGGTGACGTTAGCGGCTGCGGTGACGCCCACTAGGGTTCCTCGCCGATGCGGATCGACGGATCAGGCGCGCTCGTCGTGGGCGGCGCCTCGGGCCTCGGCGAGGCCACGGCGCGCACGCTGCACGCGCGCGGCGCATCTGTCGTCGTCGCCGACCTCGACGCGGCCCGCGGGGAGGCGCTCGTCGGCGAGCTCGGCGAGCGCGCGCGGTTCGCCGCCGCCGATGTCACGCAGCCCGAGCAGCTCGAGGCGGCGGTGGCGCTCGCCGCCGCGCAGCCCGGGGGCCTGCGCATCTCGATCCACTGCGCCGGCATCGGCCATGCCGAGCGGCTCGCGCGCCCGCGTGGCGCCCACCGCGCCGAGAGCTTCGAGCGCGTGGTCGCGGTCAACCTCGTCGGCACGTTCCACGCGCTGCGCCTCGCGAGCCTGGCGATGCTGGGCAACGAGCCGGCGGGCGCGAGCGGCGAGCGCGGGGTGATCGTCAACACCGCCTCGATCGCCGCCTACGACGGGCAGGTCGGCCAGGTCGCCTATGCGGCTTCGAAGGGCGGGGTGGTCGCGTTGACGCTGCCGGCGGCGCGCGATCTGGCGGCGAGCGCGATCCGCGTGTGCGCGATCGCGCCCGGGCTGTTCGACACGCCGCTGCTCGCCGGGCTGCCCGATGACGCGCGCACGCAGCTCGCGGCGTCGATCCCGTTTCCCCCGCGCCTGGGGCGGCCGGACGAGTTCGCGCAGCTGGCCTGCCACATCGTCGAGAACGAGATGCTCAACGGCGAGGTCCTCCGCCTGGACGGATGCCTGCGGATGGCGCCGCGCTGATGCGGCCGCGCGCGCCCCGGCCTGACGAGCGCCGAGCTCTCGGTGGCCGGCACGAACGTGTCGGCCACCGGGCTCTACGCGTCGGCCGGGATGACGCCCGGCTTCGGGTCTGAGCGCTGGCAGCTCAGGTAGCGGGCTCTGCGTACATCAGCGAGCCGGGCGTCGTGAGCGTCTCGCCGGTCTCCAGCAGCGTCTTCAGGCCGGAGAGGATCATCGGCCAGCCGCCGTAGATCTCGTCGTTGACGCCCTCGGGGAGCTGGTCGTGGATGACGGTCAGCCGGCATGAATCGGCGACCGGTTCGATCTCATACGTGACGCGCGAGGTCCCCGCGCGCTCGACCTCGTCGCTCCAGAGCGCCTGGAAGCTCTGCACGAGCCGGCGCGGCGGATCGACCTCGAGCACTTCGCCGTGCGAGATCGGGCCCGGCGCCTTCGCCGTGACCGCCCGCCAGCGCGAGCCGGGCGCCCAGTCGGTCTCGCAACCGACGCCGAAGCTGTACTTCGCGCGCATCTCGCTGTTCGTGAGCGCTTCCCACAACCGCTCGGGCGTCGTCTTGATGTAGATCTCGAAGACCTTCTCCATCACTGCCTCCTCGATGCTCGTCTTGAGCTCGCTGAGCGTCGCGGCCCAGGGCTCGGCGAATTTGCTCACCCACCTGTCGTGGACGAGCCGAATGGGGACGGCGTTCAGGAAGTGGAGCTTCTCGCGCCCGCGCTTGCGCGCGACCACGAGCCCCGCCTCCTCGAGCACCTTGAGGTGCTTCATGACCCCGAAGCGCGTCATCGGCAGCCGCTCCTCGAGTTTGCCCAGCGTCTGCCCGTCCTCCTTGAAGAGCTCGTCGAGCAGGCTGCGGCGCGTCGGGTCGGCGAGGGCCTTGAACACTGCGTCCATGCCGCCACTATATGTGACTATTTGGTCACCTGTCAAGCCGCCGGTGAGGCCGGATAGGGTCGCCCGGTGAGCGAGTCCCTGTCCCCGGCCGACCGCTCCTCACTCGCCGCCGAGGTCGG
>DASZDB010000646.1:0-3215 GCA_035942495.1 Solirubrobacteraceae bacterium | reverse complement strand
GAGCAGGGAGGCGGCCAGCACGAAGCGCGCGGCGAGCAGGGCCGTGACGCCGAGGCCGGCCGCGTAGGCCTCCTTGGCGAAGATCGCCATGAGGCCGAAGCCGCAGGCCGATATGAGGCACAGCGCGACGCCCGCGCCGCGGCCGGTGTCAGATGTTGCGGCGGTGGCCACGCTCGGGGCGTTCGTCGACACCAGGGCGCGACTCGGCGCCGTGGGGCAGGGCGAGCACCTCAAACGCGGCAAACGCGATGATGGAGGCGAGGGTGATCATGCGTACATGATCGACCTTTGTGCGCTCCAGCGGTAGCCTTGATTGTCTTCAGTACCTCAAGGCAACTCCTATGACTCTGCAACAGCTCCAGTATGTCCTCGCCGCGATCGAACACGGCTCGTTCAGCGCGGCCGCGGAATCCCTGCACCTCGCCCAGCCGTCGCTCTCCGAGCAGGTCCGGCGCCTGGAGGCCGAGCTCGGCGTGCGGCTGTTTCAACGCGTCGGGCGCGGGCTGGTACCCACCGAGGCCGGGCGCGCGCTGCGGCCGCACGCCGAGGCGGCGCTGGCGGCGGTCGAGTCGGCGCGGACGTCGGTCGGCGCCGTGCGCGAGCTGCGCGCCGGCACCGCCGCGTTCGGCACCTTCGGCACCGCGCGGATGTACCTCGGCACCGACCTCGTCGAGGACTTCCGCCGCAGCCATCCCGAGGTCCGCGTGCGGATCGTCGGCCAGAACTCCTCGGAGACCGTGGCCGCGATCCGCGCCGGCGAGCTCGAGGCCGGCCTCGTCGTGCTGCCCGTCGACGACCGCGGTCTGGAGATCCACCCGGCGATGCGCGACGAGATCCTCTACGTCTCCGGCGACGCCGGGCGGGTGCGGCAGGCCATGACGGTCGAGCGGCTTGCCAAGGCGCCCCTGATCCTGTCCGAGGCGAGCTGGGGCACCGAGGACCCCACCCGCCGCCAGCTGCGCGAGCTCGCCCAGCGCGCCGGTGTGACGATCGAGCCGCAGATCGACGTCGAGGACGTCGAGGTCGCGCTCGAGCTTGTCGCGCGCGGCCTCGGGGACACGATCGCCCCCCGCGGGATGCTGCGCCGTCTGGCGCCGCGCAGCGTCGGCTGGGTCCCCTTCGCCGAGCCGATCTACGAGACGTTCGCCTTCACCTGGCGTCGCGGCGCCCAGCTGTCGCCCGCGACGCGCGAGTTCGTCACGTTCGCCGAGCGCCGCCTCGACGCGCTCGCGGAGGTGCTGCACACCGAGCCGCCGCGCCGCCGCGCGCCGCAGCCGGCGCCGGCCGCGCGGGACAGGCGCCTGCGCGCCTGATCGCATCACATGCCGGTCAGGCGCTCGCTCGGTCGGCCCGTGCCGCGGTTCAGCGCCGCGGCGCCGCGGTATCGCCGCGCAGGCGCCGCAGGACGCGGTCGGCAATGCCGGGGGAGACGCCGTTGAGGATGCCCATGTGCTTGACGACGGGGCGGTAGTGCAGGTGCCGGCTGTCGCGCTGGATCGCGGTGAGGATCCGTGCCGCGAGCGCATCGGCCGACGCGGCGTTCGGCCCTCCGCGGTACCACTGCGGCATCTGCGTGCCCTCATGGTCGTGCAGCGACGTGCGGATCTCGCCGGGGTAGACGGTCGTCACCGATACCCCCGAGCCGGCGAGCTCGTGACGCAGGGCCTCGGCGAACATCCGCTGCGCCGCCTTGGTGGCGCTGTAGGCGGCGGCGCCGGGAAAGCCGCGCAAGCCTGCGCCCGACGACATGACGACGATGTGCCCCGCGCCGCGCTCGAGCAGAAACGGCAGCGCCGCCTTGACCGTGTAGACGGTCCCCAGCCAGTTGACCTCGGTCATCAGCTCGATCTTGTCGAGGCTCTGCGAGGCGACCGGCTCGTAGTACGCGATGCCGGCGTTCGCGACGAGCAGATCCATCCCACCGGCCGCGGCGACGAAGTCTTCGGTGGCCGTCGCGATCGACGCCGGGAGCGCGACGTCGCAGGTCAGCGGGTGGTGGGCGCCGGGCAGCTCGCGGGCGAGCGCCTCGAGCTCGGTCGTCGAGCGAGCGGCGAGGCCGACGATCGCGCCGCGCTCGGCGAGCGCGTGGGCCACGGCACGGCCGATCCCGCGCGAGGCGCCGGTCACGAGCGCCCGCGTGCCAGATCCGATCTGCATCCGCCCGCGACTCTAGTGACGCCTCCCGCAGGCGACCTTTAGGTGCGTGCGGGCGCGGCCGATAGGATCGCTGAGCCGATGGCCACAGAGCACGCCACAGTCGCCGAAGAGGAGTACCTGCAGACCCTGTTCTGGCTGCAGGAGGCCAAGCTCCCGATGACCGGCGCGAACGTCGCTCGCGCGATGCAGCTGTCGGCGCCCACGGTGCACGAGATGATCGGTCGCCTCGAGCGCGACGGCTACATCACGCGCGCGAGGGACAAGCACATCAGCTTCACGCAGACGGGCCGCGAACACGCTGAGGGCATCGTGCGCCGCCACCGCCTCATCGAGCGCTTCCTGACGGATGTCCTGAAGATCCCGTGGGACGAGGTGCACGAGGAGGCCGAGCGCCTCGAGCATGCGATGAGCCCCGTACTCGAGGAGCGCATGCTCGCCGCGATCGGCAACGCGAAGACGTGCCCGCACGGCCACCCGATCAGGCCGGGGGCGCGGATCGACGGCGTCCCGCTCGCCGACGTGGCCGAGGGCGCGAGCGTCACGATCCTGCGCTTCGAGAACGAGGCCGAGGATCTGCTGCACTACCTCAAGGAGTCCGGCATCGAGCCGGGGATGAAGGGCACGCTGAAGGCGACCTCGGGCGAAGAGGTGACGATCACGTGCGAGGACGGCCAGGAGTGCACCGTCACGTTCTCGGTGGCCGAGACCGTCTCGGTGCTCGCCGACCCCTCGCCGCCGCCGCGGATCGCGCTGCCCGAGCAGCTCGTGCTGGCGCGCGAGCGCTACGGCCGCTGAGGCTCGTTGTACGCTGACATCTCGTAAGCACGGGAGAGACGGGACGGCATGCGCACACGGATGGTCTGCTTGGAGGACGGCATCACCTCTTGCGGGTTTCGCAAGATGGCGGCCTACGTCGCCGTACTCGAGCCGGGCACCGAGTCCTTCTACATCTCCACCGAGCGCTACCGCAGCGTCAAGACGGCCGTCCGCGGGATGGGCGACAAGGCGGTCATCGGCGACGAGCAGGTCGACGAGATGGCGCAGGGGCTGGCCGACTC
>DASZDB010000645.1:0-8463 GCA_035942495.1 Solirubrobacteraceae bacterium | reverse complement strand
GCGCTGCGCAGGGCGTCGTCGACGCGCGCGCCCGCGGCCAGCCGGTAGACCCCCGGCCGCCGAACGGCGCCCGCGACGTGCACGGTGACGCGGCCGCCGCCGGCACGGTCGACGCTGACGGAGGAAGACGCGCCGTCCGGGGCGCCGTCGCCCTTCGCGCCTGCCGCTGCGCCGACGCCCGCGTCGCTGTTGGCGCTCGGCGTGGGCGCGGACGCCCGCGCGACGAGATAGCGGGCGCCCAGCAGGCACACGACGAGCGCCAGCGCGACGTACAGCGCCAGCCGCGGGCGGTCGAGGTCGGACACGATCCAAAGCTAGGTCGCCACCCCCGCAGGCGGGAACGCGGTTCGTGACGATTCAGCGCAGGCGCTGTCGCGGCATCCCGCGGGGCACGAGCACATGCGGTCGCAGCGCCGCCGTCATGCCGAGAAGTCCGGGATCGTCAGCGTGCCGTCCTCGGCAAGCGCAAAGCCCGGGTTGTGGGCGATCTCCCAGGGGTGGCCGTCGAGGTCTGTGAAGGCGCCCGCATAGCCGCCGTAGAACGTCTGCGCCGGCTGGCGCGTCACGGTCGCGCCGGCTGCGGCCGCAGCAGCGACGATCGCGTCGACCTCGCCCGCGGCGCGCACGTTGTGGGCGAGGACGATCCCGCCGAAGCCCCGCGGCGAGGCGCGGTCCAGGCCGCAGTCGTCGGCGAGCTTGTCGCGGCCCCAGAGGACGAGGGCCATGCCGCCCGCCTGAAGGAACACCGTCTCCTCGACCTCCTGGCCGTGCCAGCCGAGCCGCTCGTAGAACGCCTTCGCGCGCGCGACATCGCTGACTCCCAGGGTGACGAGGCTGACACGCTGCTCCATTGCCGCGAGCATCATCGCGGCTCGGCCGTTCCCAGTCGAGGAGGCTCCACGCCGGTTGCGCACGCCGCCGCAGACGTCGATCGTCGGATCGCTCAGCGCCACGGACGCGCGGTCACGCGCGCGGGTGTCGCTCTGACAGCCGCTGCAGTTCCTCCTCGACCATCGCAGGCGTCACATCCAGGCGCTTGAGACATTCGACGGCGCGGGAGCCGGGATCTCTCAGGAGGGCGAGCAGCAGGTGCTCGACCCCGAGGTGGTCGTCGCCGAGTCGCACTGCCTCGCGCAGCGACTGCTCGAGCGATTCTCGTCCACGGCGCGAGAACGGCAGGCGCGCCTTCGTCCCGGCCAGGGGGTGGTCAGCGGTTTCGGGATCGCCGTGTGCCCGGTCCGCGCTCGCTTGCGCGCAGTGGCGTACCTTGTCGAGCGTCACCCCGAGCGTGCCGAGCGCGTCGGCGGCCAGTCCGTCGCGCTGGCGGACGAGCCCGGCGAGCAGGTGCTCGGTCCCGACATTGGGGCTCTGCGCACCGGCCGCCTCCTGGCGCGCCATCACGACGGCCACCCTGGCGGCCCCGGTGATGACCAGCCGGTTGCCGGCGACCGGCTCGGTGCGTGCGGGCTGCGACGCCGCCGCAATCCGCGTTGTGTGCCTGCGATGCGCCGCCTGGCGCGAGACCCCGAGCGCGTCGGCGATGACGCGCCACGAGCAGCGCGCCTCCAGCGCCGCGTCGACGTGCTCGGCCTCGAGCCTGTCGAGGCACCCGCGCAAGGCGGCGATCGCTCGGAGGGCCTGTGTCGGTTCGGTCGCGGCCGCGGCCTGCCGCGCAAGTCGTTGAAGCTCCTGCTGCGGGGGGCGCGTTCGCGGAGACGGCGCTGTTGTCACGGAATGTTGACGCTCCTGTCAAGCCGCATTGACGCCGCTCACGCGGTCGAAGGTGGCCGCAGCCCCGAATCCGACGGCTCTGGATCGCTGACGCGGGCCTTACCGGGCGGGCGGGTTTCTAAACACGAGCGGCCGTGGTCGCCGGCCAGTGGCCGCGGGCACACTCAGCCCGATGAAGATCAACCGCATCATCCGCAAGCAGCTGCGAGATGCCGACGGGTCGGTGATCGGTGACGTCAACGCCGCGATCGCCGCCAACGTCGGCGAGCCCGGCGGGTCGGAGACGCACGTCACCAGCCACAGCCGGATCGTGCAGAGCAGCCGCAGCGGACAGGTACACACGACGAGCGAGTCGAGCACTCGCCCCGATCCGCCCGCCGAGGCGGACGACCCCAAGGAGGCCACATGACGGACGAGACCCGCAACGAGGAGCTCGAGGCCCTCACCCCGGAGGAGCTCGAGGCCCAGGGCGGCGAGGAGCTGCCCGACCGCGAGGCGATGTCGCTCATCAACGCGAACATCGCGGCGCCGGTCAACGCGGCGGCGGCGCTGAACGTCCTCAGTGACGACTCGACGGCGACGGCGACGGCCACCCAGACGGCCGACATCGACCAGAGCAACTAGGGAGCGACCATGACCGACGACGCCAAGAAGCAGGACATCGAGGAGCTGTCGCCCGAGGAGCTCGAGGCGCAGGGCGGCGAGGAGCTGCCCGACCGCGAGGCGATGTCGCTCGTCAACGCGAACATCGCCGTCCCGGTGAATGCCGCCGTCGCCGCGAACGTGCTGTCCGACGGCTCGACCGCCATCGCCGACGCCACGCAGGACGCCGCAATCGACCAGAGCCAGTAGCCCGCACACGAACCGAAAGGACCTGACCATGGACGAGACGCACAAGCAGGAGATCGAGGAGCTGTCGCCCGAGGAGCTCGAGGCGCAGGGCGGCGAGGCGCTGCCCGACCGCGAGGCCATGTCGCTCATCAACGCGAACCTGGCTGCACCGGTCAACGCCGCCGTCGCGGCGAACGTCCTCTCCGACAACGCCAACGCCACGGCGACGGCGACGCAGGACGTCGACATCGATCAGAGCAACTAGGGCGAGAAATCGCTCCGCGGGGGCAGCCCACGTGGCCGCCCCCGCGCGACGTTCATGACCACCACTCCCCCAGCCACCGATCCGCCGCGCGCACCCGACCGGTACGGTCGCGAGACGGCACCGCGCCCGCCGGCACCTCAGCTCGCCGACGGCATCGAGCTGATCGGCGAGTACGAAGGCTCCGGCTTCAAGGAGGCGCCGTACATCGCCCGCCGCGGCGACGGGCAGACGATCCAGCTCACCCAGCTGCTGCACCTCGTAGCCGAGCAGTGCGACGGCAGGCGCGACTTCAGGGAGATCGCGCGACGGGTCAGCGCGGACTTCGGCCGCAAGGTGAGCGCGGGCAACGTCGAGTTCCTCGTCGAGCGCAAGCTGCGGCCACTCGGCGTGCTCGCGGAGGCCGACGGCTCGAGCCCGCAGATCGCCAAGCCCGACCAGCTGCTGGCGCTGAAGTTCCGGACCGCGCTCGTTCCAGAGCGCTACACCAACGCGCTCACAAAGCTCTTCAAGCCGCTCTTCTGGCCGCCCGTGGTGATCGCTCTCGTCGGCGCCTTCATCGCGCTCGACGTCTGGCTGCTGGGCATCCACGGCATCGGCGAGGGCGTCCGCGCGGCGGTCTACCAGCCCTGGCTGCTGCTCGTCTTCTTCGGCGCAGTCGTCCTCGCCACGGCATTTCACGAATGCGGTCACGCAACGGCCTGCGCCTATGGCGGCGCGCGGCCCGGCGTCCTGGGCGCCGGCATCTACGTCGTATGGCCGGTCTTCTACTGCGACGTCACCGACGCCTACCGGCTCGGCAAGGGCGGCCGGCTGCGGACCGACCTCGGCGGCATCTACTTCAACGCGATCTTCGCGCTCGCGACGTTCGGCCTGTACGTCCTGACCGGCTTCGAGCCGTTGCTGCTGATCATCCTGCTGCAGAACTTCGCGATCCTCCAGCAGCTCATGCCGTTGCTGCGCCTCGACGGCTACTACATCATCTCCGACCTCACCGGCGTGCCCGACATCCTGAATCGGCTGCGTCCGATCCTGGCGAGCATCGTCCCCGGTCGCAAGCCCGACGCCAAGGTCTCAGAGCTCAAGCCGTGGGTCCGCGTGGCGGTGACGGCCTACATCGTCATGCTGATCCCCGCGATGCTCTTCGCGCTCGTGATGCTCGTGCTGAGCGCGCCGCGCGTCGTCGCCACGGCGTACGACTCGCTCGGGGTGCTCGGCGACAAGTTCTCGTCGGCGCTGGACGACGGGAAGGGCGTCAATGCCGCCGCGAGCGCGCTGCAGATCGTCGCCCTGTGCCTGCCGATCGCCGGCATGACCGCGACATCCGGGCGCATCAGCCGCCGGGTGGTGGGCGGTGCGTGGCGCTGGTCCGCCGGCGACCCCGTGCGTCGCGGCGGGCTCGGCGTGCTGCTGGCGGGCGGCCTGGCCCTCGCGGCCTTCACGTGGTGGCCCAACGGCGAGTACCGGCCGATCCAACCGGGCGAGCGAGGAACGCTCGGCAGCGGCGTCGACGCGATCGTCGCGATCCCGAGCGGCCGCCCGGCTCTGACGCCCGAGCGCGCCGCCGAACTCGACGGCGCGCCGACCGTGCGCGACAACGGCGGTGACTTCCGCGACTTCAAGCTCGACGAGCGCAACGACGACGGCGACGCGCGTCAGGAGAAGAAGGCGCCAGAGACCTCGACCACGCCGCAAGCCACCACAACGACGCCTGCTCCCGAGCCGGCACCGGCGCCCGCCGGGGCGACCGAAGAGCCGGCGCCTGTCCAACCGGCGCCCGTCGAGCCGGCGCCGGCCCCCGAGCCCCAACCCACGCAACCCATCGATCCGACCACGGAGCCCACGCCATGACAGTCACCGCACGCATCCGGATCCTTCTGCTCGCGCTGCTGGCCGGCCTGACGCTCTGCGCCTCGCCGGCGCGTGCCGCGGAAGACGCCGAGAACGGCGCCAAGGACAACGCGGCCGTGGCCGAGGCGAGCGAGGACGGGGACTCCGTCATCGACCTGGCCTTCTCGGTCCGCGAGACGGCAAGCGAGGTCATCGACGAGACGAACACTGCCGTGGCCTACGCCAACTGCGAAGCCTGCCGAGCGGTCGCGATCGCCTTTCAGATCGTGATCGTCCAGGGCGACCCGAACACCGTGACGCCGCAGAACGTCGCGGTCGCCGTCAACAACGAGTGCCCGGGCTGCTCGACGCTCGCGATCGCCTACCAGTTCGTTGTCGGCCGGGGTGAGCCCGTCGAGTTCACGCAACGTGGCCTCCAGCGCCTCGAGAGGATCCGCGAGCAGCTCAAGAAGCTCGAGGAGGAGTACCCGAACCTGACCAACGAGGAGATCCTCGCCCGAACCGACGCCTTCGCCGCGGAAGTCCGCGACATCCTGGCCAACGACCTCGTGCCCGTCGACAGAAACGCCCAGGGCGAGGGACGCGGCCAGCCGATCGATCGCGAAAGCGAGGAGCAGGACGCAGATGGGGCTGCGACGACGCCCACGCCCGCAGCGCCCGCCCCTGCCGAGCCCCCGCCGCCGCCACCACCACCGCCGCCACCACCTGCGCCCACCGAACCGCCGACGCCCGAGACGACGGCCCCGACGGAGACGGCGCCGACCCAGGACCCGGCGACGACCACCACCGTTCCGTGAGGCGGATCGTCCTCGCCGCCGCGCTCGCGCTCGCCGCGGCCGCGACGGTGTCCGGCTGCGGCGGCGATGACGAGGCGACGTTGCGCGAAACGGCCGAGAAGCTGTCGCAGGTACGCAGCGGGCAACTCTCGCTGCGCTTCGTGGTCGCGCCGCAGAGCGCCGCGCGCGACAGCGACGTCGGCTTCGCGATCAAGGGGCGCTTCGCGCTGGCCACGCGGCCACGCGGGTTGCCCGACGCCGACCTGGCCTACACGCAGATCGCCGGCCCGCAGCAGGAGACGGTGCGGATCGTGTCCGACGGGCGAGCGGCCTGGGCCCGCGTGGGCCAGCAGGCATTCACGCTGCCCCCCGAGCGAACGCGCCGGCTGCGCCGCGGGTCGGCAGGCGGCGACGGCGCCACGGGGCTTGACATCCTGCGGATCGACCGCTGGATGGCGGACCCAGAGAGCAGCGACGGCGGCGAGATCGACGGCGCCAGCACGACGCGCATCACCGGCAAGCTGCGGGTGGCCACCGCGCTACGAGATCTCCTGGCGCTCGGCCGCCGCGCGGGCACCGACGTCGGCGCCAAACCGATCGGCAACGAGACCGGTGACAAGCTCGAAGAGGCCAAGGAGAACGCCTCGATCACCGTCCATACCGGCCAGCAGGACCGGATCCTGCGCCGGCTCGTGCTGCGCGCGAGCTTTCCGCTAGAGCGCACTCGGGACCTCGGGGGGACGATCGGCCGCCTGCGCGGAGCAGAGGTGCGCTTCTCGCTGAGCCTGCGTCGTCCCGGCCGTCCGGTTCAGATCAAGGCTCCCGTCAACCCGCAGCCCTTCGCGGCGCTCACCGGCGGCTCCTAAGGCTAGAGCGGCCAAGCGAGGCGCCACGAACCGACAGCCCGAAGCTGCACTGCCGTCCCGCGTCTGGCTCGGGAACGGCAGTCTGCGTTTGATGTGTGGGTCACTCCAGCACGAGCGCGACCGCCTCGCATGCGTCCGGTGCCGCTCGCACCCCGTCGATCTGCCACGTCCCGACGCCGACGACGAGCTTGCCGGCCTTCAGCGCGAGGGCGATCTCCGACAGCGTCCCGAACTCCCCGCCGACGGCGATCACCGCGTCGGCGCAGCGCACGACGAGGCCGTTGCGCAGCTCGCCCATCCCGGTGGCGAGCGCGACGTCGACGAAGGGGTTGGCGGCGGCCCGGTCGGACCCGGGCAGGATCCCGAGCGTCGTCCCGCCGGCGGCGCGCGCGCCACGGCACGCCGCCTCCATCACGCCGCCCAGGCCGCCGGTGACGACGACCGCGCCACGCCCCGCGAGCTGCGCGCCCACCTCCTCGGCGATCGCCAGCAGCTCGGGCAGGCCGTCGCCGCCCGCGCCCACGACGGCCACGTACGGCGGCCCCGCGCCCACGGCGCCGCTACGCCGGGCGCACGACGACGTTGACGAGCTTGCCCGGCACGACGATCTCCTTGACGACCCGGTGGCCGTCGATGAACTGCTGAACGCGTTCGGACTCGCGGGCCAAGGCGACGAGCTCGTCGCGCGAGGCGTCCGACCGGGCCTGCACGCGGTCGCGGACCTTGCCGTTGACCTGCAGGACAAGCTCGAACGTCGCGGCGTCGAGGAACTCGCGATCGGCCGTCGGCCACGGCTGCTCCCAGACGCGCTCGCCGGTCAGCCGGTGGTAGGCGTCCGTCGCGACGTGCGGCGCGAAGGCAAACAGCAGCGAGGCGGCCGTGCTCAGCGCGAAGCGCACAGCGCCAGGCGAGGCGGCGCCGCGCTTGACCGGCGTGACCTCGTTGACGAGCTCCATCACCGCCGAGATCGCGGTGTTGAAGTTGAAGCGCTCGCTCATGTCGCTCGTGACCTTCTCGATCGCCCAGTGCGCCTTGCGCATGAGCCGCTCGTCGTCGGCGTTTCGCGCGTCGGCCGCCGGCAGCGGATCGTCGGGCAGCTCGTCGGCGGCCTCGGCGCTCAGGCGCCACAGGCGCCCGAGGAAGCGGTGCACGCCCTCCATGCCGCTGTCGGACCAGTCGGCGTCCTGGTCGGGCGGGCCGATGAAGAGGATGTACGAGCGCGCGGTGTCGGCGCCGTAGCGCTCGACGATCGTCTTCGGCGAGACGACGTTGCCGCGGTTCTTGGACATCTTCTCGCCGTCGCGCAGGATCATCCCCTGGGTGAACAGCGCGGCGAACGGCTCCTGCACCTCGGCGGGCAGGTGGCCCAGGTCGGCGAGCGCCTTCGTGAAGAAGCGCGCGTACATGAGGTGCAGGATCGCGTGTTCGACCCCGCCGATGTACTGGTCGACCGGCATCCAGCGCGCCACGACGGCCGGGTCGAAGGCCGCCTCGTCGTTGCCGGCGTCGCAGTAGCGCAGGAAGTACCAGGAGGAGTCGACGAACGTGTCCATCGTGTCGGTCTCGCGCTCGGCGGCGCCGCCGCACTGCGGGCACGTCGTGCGCACCCACTCCTCAGCCGCCGCGAGCGGCGAGCGCCCGCGCGGCTTGTAGTCCTCGACGTCGGGCAGCACGACCGGGAGGTCCTCGTCGGGCACCGCCACCGCGCCGCAGGACGGGCAGTGGATGATCGGGATCGGCGTGCCCCAGTAGCGCTGACGCGAGATGAGCCAGTCACGCAGGCGGTAGTTGACCGAGGGACGCCCCTTGCCCTCGCGGTTCAGCCAGGCCACGATCGCGCTGAACGCCTCGCGGTTGGGCCGGCCGTCGAACTGCGGCGCTGAGTTCACGAGCGGCCCGTCGCCGCTGTAGGGCAGCGTGTCGTCGCCGGAGGGATCCTCGATCACCCGGCGGATCGGCAGCCCGTAGGCCTGCGCGAAGGCGTAGTCGCGCTCGTCGTGCGCCGGCACGGCCATGATCGCGCCGGTGCCGTAACTCATCAGCACGTAATCCGCGATCCAGATCGGCACCCGCTCCGCGTTTACCGGATTGATCGCAAACGCGCCTAACGAGACGCCGCTCTTTTCTTTCGCAAGCTCGGTTCGCT
>DASZDB010000644.1:0-2135 GCA_035942495.1 Solirubrobacteraceae bacterium | reverse complement strand
GGCTCGCGAACGCCGGCGCGCGGCTGTCGATCGACACGTCGAAGGCGCCGGTCGCAGCGGCGGCGATCGACGCCGGTGCGACGCTCGTCAACGACGTCACCGCGCTGCGCGGCGATCCGCAGATGGCGGCGCTCGTCGCCGAGCGCGGCTGCGACGTGTGCCTCATGCACATGCTCGGTGAGCCGCGCACCATGCAGCGCGACCCGCGCTACGGCGACGTCGTCGCCGAGGTCGCCGCGTTCCTGGCCGAGCGCCTCGCGCATGCGGCCGAGCAGGGCATCGCGCCTGAACGCGTCTGGCTGGATCCCGGGATCGGCTTCGGCAAGACGATCGACCACAACCTCGAGCTGCTCGCGCGGCTGGACGAGATCGTCGCGCTCGGCCGGCCGGTCGTCGTCGGCACCTCACGCAAGAGCTTCCTCGGCAAGATCACCGGCCGCGACCCCGCCGAGCGGGTGGCCGGGACGATCGCCACGAACGTCATCGCGCTGACGCGCGGCGCGAGCGTCTTTCGCGTCCACGACGTCGCCGCCGCGCGCGATGCCCTGCTCGTGGCGGCTGCTACGTTGCGCGGGCGATGGCCCCCGCCGACGACGACATCGACGATGACATCGACGACGACTTCGACGACGAGGAGGCAATCCAGACCGTCGTGACCGTCGAGGTCAACGGGCTCTCGCTCTTCACGCACCACGGCGTGACGGCGGCCGAGCGCGAGGTCGGCCAGCGGCTGATCCTCGACATCCGCCTGGAGCTCGGCGAGGCCGACGCCACGGTCACCGACCGCGTCGAGGACACGATCGACTACGCGCGGGTCTGCGAGGTCGCAGCGCTCGTGGCGACGCAGCGCTCGGACAAGACGCTCGAGCGCCTCTGCGCGGCGATTGCCGACCGGTTGCTGAAGGACTTCGACGCCCAGGCCGTCTCGGTCAAGGCGTCCAAGCCCGAGCCGCCGTTCGCGCTGCCGGTCGACGACGTGTCCGTCGAGGTCTGGCGCGAGCTCGGCGAGCTCGACTGACTCAGGCAGCCTGGCACCGAAGCGCCGGCTTCTCGTGCGGTCCCAGGTCGGACGCTCGTCAAACTCCCACCGATGGCGATCGGCTACCTCGGGCTGGGCTCGAACGTCGGCGACCGGCGGGGGCAGCTGCAGGCCGCGGTCGATGCGCTGCCCGCTCACGGCGTGCGTGTGCTCGCCAGCTCCTCGACGTACGACACGGATCCCGTCGGCGAGATCCTCGACCAGCCCGACTTCCTCAACGCGTGCCTGCGGGTGCAGACCGAGCACGGCCCCGACGCGCTGCTTGACGCCTGCAAGGCCGTCGAGCACGAGCTCGGCCGCACCGCCGGCGGGGCCCGTCACGGCCCGCGTCCGATCGATGTCGACGTGCTGCTGCTCGGCGACATCCAGTACGCGACCGAGCGGCTGACGCTGCCCCACGAGCAGGTGCTCGCGCGGCGCTTCGTGCTCATCCCGCTGCTCGAGCTGGATTTCGCGCTCACGACGCCGTCGGGCGCGCGCCTGGCCGACGCCCTCGCCGTGCTGCCCGTCGACGAGGACGTGCGCCACGCCGGGCCGCCGCTCGGCGTGCCCGACGCGAATGGGTAGCGTTCACCACGTGAGCGGACACGACAGCAGCGAGAACGGCCGCGCCGAAACGCCGGAGGAGGGCGGCCGGCGCCGCAACGCAGCCGAGGAGGCGCGCACGCTCGTCTCGGCGGTGACGGTGGGCTACCTGGCGACGCTCACCGAGGACGGCGATCCCTGGTGCTCGCTCGTGGTCTACGGTCCCGATCCCGCGGGCAACCCGGTGCTGCTCGTCTCGACGATGGCCGAGCACGGGCGCAACCTCGCCAACGACCCGCGGGCGAGCCTGGGGATCAACGACCCGTCGGCGCCGGGCGACCCGCTCGACCGGCCGCGCATCACCCTGGCGGGCCGCGCCACGCGACCGCAGGGCGACGCCGCCGAGGCGGCGCTGGACGCCCACGTGGCCGCGATCCCCGGCGCGCGGCTGTACGCCGGCTGGGACGACTTCTCGCTCTGGGTCCTCGAGGTCGAGCGCGTGCGCTGGGTCGGCGGCTTCGCGCGGATGGACACCGTCAGCCCCGGGGAGTACCGCGCCGCCGAGCCCGAC